>JAAZNS010000131.1 GCA_012798185.1 Chloroflexota bacterium
ACTTGCTGTTTTAACTTTTCGGATGAATGTCATATATTCAATTTTAGCTCATCCCCCTTCTATTTTTTCTCGTTAGTGTCCTCAAAATGCCTTTTTTACGAGTAAATTTGCTGTTTTTTTCCTAAAATGAGAAACTCAGGGGTTAGATAAACCGACCTATTATTTTTTCTACTTTCGTTCTTGAGAGGTTAGTTCGTTAATGTCTAGATACCTTTTGAAAATATAATAATTGATATCGCCAAGGTAATTGAAGAATATTATGCTAAAAGATATTTCTTAAGGATTTCAATAACGATTTTTTAGAAGCAACGAATAGTTATCATCCTGAAGAAGAGGAGAAGGAAGAAGAAAACAATTGATTACTTTTAATTCATGAAATTTCTATGCTATATGACCTAACCTTGATTATAAATATCAATAATTAGATATTCGATTAGTGGGATGATATTCTATGGAAAAACACATTGTGTTTTTTAGTCATTCGACAAAAGATAAAAATGTTTTGCTAAAACTAAAAGAAGAGATTGATATAAAAACTGGCGAATCGTTATTAATTTTCCTTTCAAGCGATGGTCAAAGTATCCCTTTTGGCAGAAATTGGGTTTATGAAATTGGAGAAGCGCTAACGAAAACTTCATTGATGTTCGTATTTATTTCATTGAACTCATTAAACTCAAAATGGTTATACTTCGAATCCGGTTATGCTTGTTCAAGAGGAATTGATGTTGTGCCAATTGGAATATTAGGATTCGATTTAGATGGCCTTACTCCACCTTTATCCTTACTTCAAGGTTTTAATGTCAGTAATACAAAATCTCTTGGAAATATTATTGATAAAATCAATTCAACTTATAAGACAAAATTTTCTAAAGAATTTACTGAAGAACAGTATAGTAGGATTTTTGAAAATGAAAGCGCATTAAAAGTTTTATTACCTGACTGTAAAATTCGATTTGTAATTAGTGAAGCTATAGGATTAGATAATATCAATGATATTCAAAATTATTTATATGATATCAACTCTGATGTTTTTATAACAGAAAGCCGACATATTCTATCAAATGGTATTGAGATTTTTGAAAGAGAATCCGATAGTAGCAATAATGAATTTGTTTTTACTTTCGATGGAAAATTAGCTGATTTGTATATTGAATTATTAGAAAACCTTGTAAAGTCCTTTGATTTAAAAGTTTTCAAAGCAGAAATAATATTATCGTCCCATTATTCTTATCAAAATGATTTTCTTACACGTTCAGCTTTATTAAAAAATTCTGAAATTCATTTTTGTGATCACAATAAATTAACATTTAATGATCAAGTTTTTTTTATTCAATACGATGCAAATTCAACTACTATAAAAATTTCTGATCCCAAAATAATCATTACTTATTCTTGGGTAACAAATGTAATAAAAAATCTCTTAGATACTGGAATTTTAATATACATGTAGTTTTTTATTTTGTTTGCATCGAATCTATAATAATAACATCCCTCGATAGGAATTCATATTTACCCCATAAAGTATCAGGTATGCTTCCGCATCTAAACGCCTGATACAAATTATTAATATGCGCCTTTTCCAGGGGCGCATTTTGTTTTAACCAGTTGTCTCCATCAAGTTTCTCCTCCCCGCACCCCGCTTTAACTCCCTCGCAGGTATAATCATGGACATATTCAACCCTCCCCCCAACCAAAGGAAAATCACCATGTTCAGAGAAATGCGACGTGCCAACCAGTTATTGCCGATGGAACTAACGGAAGACGTATTGCGAAGAGCCACCGCCGGGGTTTTGGCGTTGGAAGGCGAAAACAGCTATCCATATGCGGTGCCTCTCAGTTACGTCTACGGCAATGGCAAGATATATTTCCACAGCGCCACGTCGGGTTACAAGTTCGACTTGATCCAGGCCAATGGTATGGTTTCCTTCTGCGTAATCGAACAAGATCAAATCGTCCCCGAAGAACTGACCACATATTTTCGAAGTGTGATTGTCTTTGGGAAAGCCAAAGTTATCCGTGATGAGCAAGAAAAGCGAAGGGCGCTGGAGCTGCTTTCAGAAAAATACTCACCGGGATACGAAGAAAAAAGCCGCCTTTCGATCGAAAGGAACTGGGATAACGTTTGTATTGTGGGCATAGAGATCGATCACGTGACCGGCAAAGAAGCCAGGGAACTGGCAAAGCTCAGGAAATCGTCGTCTTCAAGTAGCAAGCAGTAATTCCTAATCCAATCATCTTCAACCGGTTCGAGGTAAAGCTCAATGGCTTCTTGAATATTTTTTATGGCTTCTTCCAAAGTATCCCCCTCACTGATGCAGCCGGGCAACGAAGGCGCATAAACAGTGTACCCACCCTCATCACTGGATTCCATTACGATTTTGAAACGCATGACCACTATCTCCTTGATGTTGACGTGATTCTAACATACAGAAATTCTGGATTTATTGAAGGGGGTACGTTGTAAACCAGGAGGTTTCTCTGCAGTTATGTATTTTTCCCTGATCTGAAAAAGACCTGGCAGGTTTCCATAAATTCGATCCACAAAGTATCTTTGAGCATCCACGAGAATTATCCTAAAAAGGTTCTATTAAAACCTGCCAGGTCTTAATTGGGTCCTTAGTAACATCGAGATTTTTTCATCATTCGTGGTGAATATATTTCATGATGACTCATAAAGAATTTTCAATACATGTCATAATTTGACATATATAGATATATACTTAAAATATAAACCCCTGCCATTTGGAGTGAAGTGAAATGTCTCAACCAGAAACACCCCAGGAAAGTGACATCCAAATCATCGACCTCACGCCGGAGAACGCCGCCGATTACGGCTTTTGCGGCTATAAAGATGTCAAGAAGCATCTCGAATTGCGGCGCAAGATCGAATGGTTCGATAAGTATTATTCGAAGGGTCTGCGCACAAAAATCGTCGTTTCAAAAACCGGCGGTTACCAGGGCATGATCGAATATATCCCGGGGGAATATGCCCACCGCCCGGTGGCGGCTCAAGGCTACATGTTCATCCATTGCATTTTCGTGGGCTTTAAAAATGAATACAAAGGGAAAGGCTATGCGAAAAGACTGCTCGAGGCGTGTATCCGGGATGCCGAAAACCAAACGATGAAAGGCGTCGCCGTCGTCACTCGCAAAGGCCCCTTCATGGCGAAGAAAGACATCTTCGAGAAACGCGGCTTCCACCTCGTCGACCGCGCCAAACCCGACTTCGAATTACTGGTCCTGAAGTTCGACGCGTCGGCGGAAGATCCAAAATTCCTGGATATCACGGTGAAAGGCTATCAAGATGGGGTGACCATATTACGCTCGCCGCAATGCCCATATTCGGTCAAGAACGTGGATGCGATGTTGGAGACCGCTAAAAAGATGAACATGCCAGTCCAGTTAGTCGAACTCGACGACGCCGAGAGCGCTCAAAAAGCGCCCTGCGCCTTTGGGACGTTCTGCATCATCAACAACGGCAAGGTGCTCACCCACCATCCCATCAGCAACGCACGCTTCGTGAATCTCATCAAATAGGCGTAACCGCCGATATTGGCAACCGGGCGTCGGCATGGAGCTTTGGTTTTTATGATGAAAAACCATCGAGAAATCATCCGCCGCTTATACGAAGATGGCTGGGGAAAAGGCGACCTGACAGCCATAGACGAAGTTTTTGCTTCGGAACACGTTCTCCACTGGCATGAACTCAAGCTATCCGACCAGCATCGTTCTGTTGCGGAGGTCAAGAAAATCGTACAGGCGTATCGAGCTGCCATCCCCGATCTTCAGGTAATCATCGATGACGTGGTGGTGGAAGACGATAAAGCCGCCGTACAGGTCACATTTATCGGAACGCACCAGGGAGAATACGAGGGCTATCCTCCCACACATAAACGCGGCAGGTTTACAGACGTGCAGATTTTACGTTTCGAAAAAGGGAAAATCGTGGAATCGTCTCTGGCATCGGGTGGATTGCGATATTTTTTTGCCATGTTAGACGGAACGCTGTTTGAGGCATAATCGGTTGTGAGGGGTTGGTGTGCAGGCAGCGATACGGCCATATTACAATAGAATACAAACGCTATGAAGTTCATTGATTATTACGCCATTCTAAACGTTCCACGGAACGCAACATTAAGCGATATTCGTTCATCGTATCGGCGTTTAGCATTTCTGTATCATCCCGATATCACCAATAATCCAGAATCGATACAAAGGACGAGGCGTTAGTGGCGACACTGGAGGGCACCACAATTCTTTCATTCATCACACTCAAGGTCATAAACAGACAACCCAAAATATCAAGATTCTTCCGGATGTTATGGTATTAGATAAAAAGAATATATGTTTTAATTTGGTAATTTTGAAATTATTGTCATAGAATAATTTATTCAATAGAGTTATTTTTTAATTTAGTAACCAAACAGTGGTCAGCCGCTTCATCCCAACCGAAATTTTCGCCTGCCCTTCCCAGGGGTGAGCCACTCCGGTTTACCGTTTCACCAGCCGTTACATGAGGGTAAAACTCACCATGAAAATCACCGTCTTTGCTGCAGGTTCACGAGGAGATATCCAGCCGTGCCTTGTGCTGTGCAAGGGGCTTCAGCAGGCAGGCTATGCGGTGCGCCTGGCTGCCCCCGAAGATTTTGCCGATTTCACCCGGCAATTCGGTGTGGATTTTTACCCCCTGCGCGGCGACGTCCAGAAGATCATGGCCAGCGACACCGGGCGAAAATTCATGGAGAAGGGCGGGGCCAACCCCATCCGCTCGATCCGCGCCATGCGTACCATGCTCGGTCCCGTGGTGATGCAAATGGTCGAAGATGCCTACGCCGCCTGCCGGGATGCGCAGGCGCTCATTTGCCAGGGCGTTCTGGCCGGCTTCGGGAAGTCCATTGCCGAAGTGCTGAACATCCCGATCCTCGATATCGAACCCACCCCGCTGCTCCCCACTCGGGCTTTCCCGGCGCCTGCCTGGCCGATCCAAAGGAATTTGGGCGGCTGGCACAACTATTTTTCCGGAGTCGCCATGCTGCGCGTGGTCTGGATGTGGTACCAGCCTTACGTGAACGACTTCCGCAAACGGTTCGGTTTGTCGCCTTACAGCAGTTCCGATTTCCAACGGATATTAAAATCGACCCCCATGCTGAGCGCCTACAGCCCCGGCATCATCCCCCACCCGTCCGATTGGCCCGAGCACTTTCACGTTACCGGCTACCTCTTCCCGGATAACGCCAATACATGGCAGCCTTCCGCCGAACTGACCGCATTTTTAGAGAGCGGCGAGCCTCCCGTATACATCGGCTTTGGCAGTATGGCCGGAAACGAGCCCGAACAACTCGCCCGGCTGGTGGTGGAGGCGCTGGCGGTGTGCCATCAGCGCGGGCTGCTGCTCACCGGTTGGGGCGGCTTACGCGCCGATTGGGTGCCCAAGAACGTGTTTGTGGTGGATTCGGCGCCGCATAGTTGGCTCTTCCCACGCATGGCGGCGGTGGTGCACCACGGCGGCGCGGGGACGACGGCGGAAGGGTTACGCGCCGGCGTACCGACGGTGATCGTTCCCTTTGCCTTCGACCAATCCTTTTGGGGCGCCCGCGTCCACGCTATGGACCTCGGGTCGCAACCTGTACCCAAGAAGAGTTTGACCGCTGAACGGCTCGCCCAGGCCATCGAAACAGCCATCACAAACCCCGATATCAAGCGCCGCGCCAAAGCCTGCGGCGAAGCCATCCGAAATGAAGATGGCGTTGGAAACGCCGTAAAGGTGATCAAACAATACCTTGGAAAACCCTGACGAAAAGAAAGAGAGAAAGCGCCATGGATTCGATAAACAATCTGCATACGGTTCTCCCCTATCCCCGCACCAGGCAATTGATGGTCGATGGAGGGAAGCTGGGCTTACGCAAACACACGGTGCACGGGCTGGTAGAGTTCGACATCACCCGCGCCCGTGAAGCCATTCACCAATACCGGGCTCAAAAAGGAGAATCACTGTCCTTTTCGGCGTTCTTCTTATCCTGCCTGGGGAAAGCCATCGACGAAGACAAGAACATGCATGCCTACCGGAACTGGCGAAACCAGCTCGTCCTATTCGACGAAGTGGACGTTAACATGATGTTCGAGGTCGAAGTGGACGGGCAGAAGACGATCCGGCCTCACATCCTGCGGGGCATCAATAAGAGAAACTTTCTGGAAATCCATCAGGAAATCCGCGATTTTCAGCAGGCGCACGAAACCAGCTGCGAATCGAAATTCATCGATTGGTTCGTGCGGCTGCCCGCCTTTATCCGCCGGGCGTTCCTGTGGGTTCTGTTTATGAATCCCCAAATGATCAAGGACTATTACGGCACGGTGTTGGTGTCTTCGCTGGGCATGTTCGGCTTGGGGAGTGGGTGGGGCTTACCGGTGCCCAACCATTCCCTGCAGATCACCCTGGGCGGCATGTCCAAGAAACCGGGGGTCATCGCAAACCGCATCGAAATCCGCGAATACCTGAGCGCCACCGTCAGCTTCGACCACGATGTGATCGATGGTGCGCCAGCCGCGCGTTTCATGCACCGATTGAAGAAGCTGATCGAGAGCGCTGACAGTTTAAACATCGAGTAGTATTACTAAAACGTTTGCTTTCTCGGTTCCTATGGTACACTTTTATTTTGTATGCAGTCGTTTGAGCGCGTGATTACTATCACGCCTTTATACCGGGTTAAAACGTATCCCCATCAACGATGAATAATGATATCATTCCTGCTTCCTTGCCTTCCTAATTTTGGTTAGTATTTATGATTCACTGTCAAATATTACGACCATAAATCTGCAAGTCTGGTAGACCGATCGGAGTTACGAGTGAACAAAGGTATCTGGTATGGCATCAGCGCCTACGTGATGTGGGGTCTTTTTCCGGTGTACTGGAAATGGCTGCATAAAGTCCCGGCATTGCAGCTGATTTGTCACCGGATCTTGTGGTCTTGCCTCATTTTGATTGGATTCATCGTTCTCACCCGTCAGATCAAGGCATTCCGTGAAAACGCACTGCAGTCGTCCATTCTGCCGATTTATATCATTGCCGCGCTGCTGATCGGCGTCAACTGGACAATTTATATATGGGGGGTAAATTCCGGCTATATTATCGAGACCAGCCTGGGGTATTTTATCAATCCTCTGATCAGCATTCTGCTGGGGGTCATCTTCTTGCGGGAACGCCTGCGCCTGTGGCAGTGGATTCCCATTGGGCTGGCGGCGCTGGGTGTGCTCTATCTCGCCTTCGCTTATGGGCGTCTGCCTTGGATTGCACTAACATTAGCATCCACTTTCAGTCTCTACGGGCTGGTCAAAAAAACTGCCCCGCTCAATGCTCTCTACGGCTTGACCCTCGAGACAGGGCTTCTCTCCCTGCCAGCATTACTATACCTGCTTTATGTGGAAAACATCGATCAAGGCGCATTCCTGCATTTGGGAACAATACCCGATATCTTGATGATTGGCGCAGGACTGATGACCACTGTGCCGCTGTTGTGTTTTTCATCCGCAGTACAGCTTACACCGCTCACGCTGATGGGTATTCTACAGTATATTTCTCCAACCCTGCAATTCCTGCTTGGCGTACTGGTCTATCGAGAATCGTTTACCGGCGCCCAGCTGATTGGGTTTTGCATCGTTTGGGCAGCGCTGATTATTCTTGGCGTTGAGGGAATGTTTGCCCACCGCAGGCAGAATACCAAGAGTGCGGTGTAATTGCAAGTTAGATCGCTTGTTAACAAGAATCGAAATAGGTCGTTTACTTCTTCCTGGGGAGCAAGAATAGCGCAGCAACCATTCCTAATCCCAATAATGCAGCAACGATTCCAATCCGCCAGCCGACGGGAACAAAACCCACTGGAACGCTTTCACTTAAAACCGCAAGGGATGGCTGCACCATTACCGTGGACGATGCGGTTGGCAGGACGGTTGGCGGCGCTGGCGTATCTGTCTGAACTAAAAGAGACAGAGCAGTGGTTGCTGTGCTGGTTGCAGGAGGAGGTTGTGTTGCGCCCCGTTGAACTAGCAGCACCTGCCCTTCGTAAACCGTATTCTCCTCGCCAAGGTTATTCCAAGCGCGGAGCTGATCGATCGTGGTGTGATAGGCAATGGCAATGCTCCACAGCGATTGACCATATTGTATCTTGTGGTATACGTCACCGTCGGGGCGAGCAGTGCTCAGCACGACTGGTTTGATATATTGCAGCGGCATAAACCCTTTCGTCTCACCGGTGGAAGAGCATGCCTGCGTGAGAATAAGAGATGCGTTCGATTGCATTTTCCCACTGGCGGTTTGTAAAGCGGTGATAAGGACAATGTATATATCATCCGTCACGGCAATACCCACACCGATATCACTGCGATCGGGGGAAAGCATGGTATTGGTGTGCATCGCATCCCCTTTCCAGGCATTGATGGCGCTCTTGACGGTCTTTGCTGCGATCCAGTTTTCCGAGCGGTAACCATCCTGCGTCAGATCCCCCGCCAGAGGGTAACCCAGGGAAATAAGCCATTGACCGAGGGTGAGACCGGGCGGACGCCAGTGCCCGGCGCTGCCGCTGGCAACGCCATCCGCTTCGATTTGCGCCACTTTCATCAACACCGGGTGCACGCTCAATGTGTTGAGCCCGTTTTGCTCCCGCAAATTATTGACTGCTTCGATCACCTCCGCTGGGGTTGGGATGTCGTCTTCGGCAGATTGCCTGGCTAAAGCGTTGCCGGGAGGATCTAAACACAGGAAATAAAACACAAGCGCCAAAGAAATTGCCCGAATGATCCATGCAGCGAAATCACTGTGCATTTTATTGGGATACATGTCGTGATTATAGATGCTAGACCTGAAAGTGGTCAAGCTGGTTATGTGATGCTATTGGGTGTTCAGGGAAAAAGATAACGTCACGAAAATCGCGGCTATGGGCTTACTTATCACACATGGTTTCTCCCGCCATACTTATGGAAAAATATACCCCGGATATTATGTCAATGCTAAAGTCAGGCGTTTTACCAGTAAGTTAAGATTAAAACTCAAAACTTGCCTTAGCTTACCGCTTTCTTCACTAACATCGCGATTTTTGCTTCTTCGGCGGCAGTCAACGCTTTTAGCGCAAAGGCGACCGGCCACATTGCACCTTCGTCGAGGTTGGCTGTATCGCTGAAGCCCAACGTTGCGTACCTTGTCTTGAATTTCTGCGCGCTTTGGAAGAAACAAACAATCTTGCCGTCCAAAGCATAAGCAGGCATCCCATACCAGGTTTTCGGTGATAGGGCTGGTGCGCTGTCTTTAATGAGTGTATGGAGCCGCATTGCCATACTGTGCTCGGGTTCCAGCATCTCGGCGATTTTTTCGAGCACAGCCTTTTCCCCAGCTGCTTTGTCTTTATTGAGGCGAGCTTCCGCTTTCAGTTCTTGGGCGCGCTCCTTCATCGCGGCGCGTTCCTCGTCCGAGAATCCCCCAGATTTGTCGTCGGTTGGGGGAGTATTTTGGGCGTATTTTTGTGTTTCCTTCTTGGGGTTCATAGAAACCTCCGTAATTAAGCGGGGTTATCATTGAAACTAGTTTTTCAGTTACCCAAATGGGCGGGAAAGATATTTTATAACATCATTATTGGTGTTACTAGACCTATTTTATCATATTATACACTACACAAAAAAATTTTTTAAATTTCTTCCTAAGGTCCACTCTTCAGGTTATTACACGGTTATAACCGATGGCTTGTACAACTCTGTGTACATTTGCTAATTTCCATCCTATTTCGATTTTTAAGGGGATTTCGCTCGTCAGAGTTGGTGAGGAACTAGAAACAAAACAGGCTGTTTCGACAAGGGCGAAATGAATACTAATGAGGACCCCACCCTCGCTCCCTCCCCGTTCACGGGGAGGAATACGATACGGGGGCTGTTTTAAAAGTAAGCTGTCACCCTGAGCGAAGCGAAGGGTCTATTCATTACATAAATGGGATGTTTCGCTTCGCTCAATATGACAAAATCGACTTTTAGTACAGCCCCTTAAATAAGGTCATTCTCCCCACCTTCGTCTAAACTTATTCCGTTACCTTTTTCCTGTTAAACAGCACTTTGATGCGTGTCCCTAGCTCTTCGACCAACTGCATAATACCCCCCGGGTAGAAGAGGATCACCCCGCAAATCAAAGCTCCCAGTAGCGTAAGACGCAAGGTGCCGGCTAAGCGCAGGAATTCGTTACCGAACACAATCACCCCAGCCCCCAGAATTGGGCCGAAGAATGTCCCGATTCCTCCCAGCTCGATCATAGCCAGCGCCAGCAGGAACGGCTCAATCGAAAGGGTCGTAGGCGAGATGTCTCCCAGGCTGTGCACGTAAAAACCGCCGGCAATGCCAGTCATGAATGAAGAAATCGCAAATACTTTAAGGCGTTCCTGGTAGCGGTTAATACCCAGCGTGTTTGCCAGGTTTTCGGAATCGCGCATGGCAACAAAAGCCAAACCGGTCTTAGAGTGGATCACTTTATAAAGGATCAACATGGCAATCAGGAAGAACACAAAACAGATGTAGTAAGTGTGCACTTTTTCCATACCCGGAAAAAATGGTGGGATTTCATGCAGACCCATGCCGCCTCCGGTTATGTCACGCGTTTGAGTTAAAATAGAAGGCAGTGAATCGGCAAATATCAGTGTAAGCAGGGCAATATAAATTCCGCTCAATCGCAGCGCTGGAAATCCTAAAAACAAAGTCACCAGTAATCCCGTTACCACACCGCCAATAGGGATAGTAATAAGGGGTGATAATCCGAACCGTAAAGCGAGAATTCCCGAAGTGTATCCGCCTATTGCCAGGAAACCGATATTCCCCAATGAATTGATTCCAACATACCCGTTCAATAAATTCCAGTAAGCGGCAACCACACTCCAAATAAAGAATAATATGAATAGGTGTTTTAAATAGCTACTGGGTCCTAGGAGAGGATAAGCCGCCAGGAAAATGACGATTGCAGCCACAAAAGAAGCCTGCCAGTTCGAAATGATTTTTTTCATCGTCTTCTCCTTTATACCCTGCCGCCCAGAATACCTTGAGGACGGATCAAAAGCACAATCATGAATATAGCAAACCAGATCGGCCAAACCCACATAGCGCTTAGGAATAACGTAGCCAGGGCTTCGACCACCCCCAGGATCAATGCTGCATAAATCGCCCCATTGGTGCTCCCCAGCCCGCCAAAGCACACTATCACGAATCCTTTTACCATCCATTCCCACCCAATATGGGGGTTCATGTAATATTTGGTACCCAATAGGATGCCGCTAATTCCGGTGACCACAAAAGCCAACCCAAAGGTGTAACCAAATATCTTTTCGATATCGATGCCAACCACCTTGGCGCCGGGGATGGATTGAGCTACCGCCCGCATTGCCTGCCCACTCCTGGTGTGTTTAAAGAAAAGGTTCAACAAAAAGATAGCCAAGATGACAATAAAAATGATGATGATTTCATGCCAGTTTATTTGAACCATGCCAATTCGGATATTACCTTCTTTGAAAACAGGTATGGATTTTACCCGCGGTCCAAAAATTTGAAGAATCACATTTTCCAGGAGTATTCCCAAACCAAGCATAAATAAAACCGTGGAAATTTCCCAATTTGGCTTCTTCATTAAGGGATTCATCGTATACCGGTATAGTAAAAATCCCAGCAGGAATAAAAACACGATAGCCACCAGAATACCAAGGAGAAGTGAGGTGTCGGCAATTTTACTGTTTTGAACGAATATCCAGGCGATATATGCACCGATGAGGGCAATGACGCCATGGCCGAAATTAAAAATCCGGGATATCCCATAAATAATTGTCAAACCCAGCGCCATGGCTGCGTAGAGCGACCCGGAAATCAATCCGCTGACTAATGCATTTAAAAAGCTCTCCATGGAATCCTCCGGTTAAAAATAAGCTTTCTCAATTTCGTTGATATCAACTTCTGCAGACGGCTTTTCGAAAAGGATCTCCCCTTTTTTAATCATGTAGATACGGTTAGCCATACTCAGAGCATCTCGAATTTCTTGTTCCACGATCAACAAAGTGATCCCTTTTTCGCGATTGATTTTTGCCAGCGCTTCGAACACCGAGCTTCTCAAACTTGGGGATAAACCAATGGATGGTTCGTCGACCATCAATAACGAAGGCTCACTCATTAATCCCCGGGCTACTGCTACCATCCGGCTTTCACCGCCGCTGAGCGTAGAGCAAAGTTGATTCTTGCGCTCGAAGAGTCGGGGAAAAATCTCGAATACGAATTCAAGATTTTGGGGAATTGAATGGCGGGCACGTTTGTTATAAGCTCCCAGGTTGAGATTTTCCATCACGGTCATATCGCCAAACAGATCTCTCGCTTCAGGAATGTATGCAATGCCAAGTTCGACAATTCTATGCGATGGGTAGGCAGTAATATTCTCACCATTAAACAGAATTGTGCCGCTTTTGGGATGCTGTAAGCCACATAAAATCTTTAGCAGGGTGCTTTTTCCATGCCCATTGGGTCCAAATAAAGCCACCACTTCTCCCTGATCAATTCTCAAGGACAGGTTTTTGATGACATGTAAATCGGCATAGTATCCATTGATCGAATCAACTTTCAGCATGGAACTCCTCCTTATGCGCAGCGCCGATGTAGACTTCAACCACTTTTCTATCCTGCGTGACCTCACTGGATGGTCCAAGATAAAGCAGAGAGCCATTGCTAAGGATCAACATCCTTTCGGTAAGACCGATAAGGATATCCAATAGGTGTTCGATGATGACAATCGTTACACCCCATTCTTTGTTTATCCTCTGTAAAACTTCGATAAAGCGGTTGATCTCAACGATCGAAAAGCCAGCCATAGGTTCATCCAGCATCAGCAGTTGACAATTGGTAGCCAATACAGCACCTAACATAGTCAGTTTTGTGGAATACAGGTCAAGATTTCTGGCGGGTAAAGCCGATAATTGCGAAATATTTAAAAATTCCAAAATCTCTTCCGGAGGACGTGTCTTATATCCGCCAAAAGTCGAACCGACTTTGATATTGTCATATACGGATAACGTATGAAACGTGGTAGGGATTTGAAAAGTTCTTCCAATCCCCAGCTGGCATATCTGGTATGGTTTTTTACCGGTAATATCATTACCACAGAAAAAAACTTTTCCTGAGGTTGGAGCATAGTTTCCGGTGATAACATTGAATAAAGTTGATTTTCCAGCCCCATTGGGTCCTGCAATACCAAATACTTCCCCTTTATCCACCGAAAAACTGACATTGGATAAAGCGGCAAGTTTCCCAAACGATCGCGACAATTCCCTGGTCTCCAGCATTGTTCACCTCTTTACATTTATAGAGCGGTAAGTGGACGATCATCGCGTCCACTTACCTTATTTTGATCAGAATTATTTAATCCAGGGGGGTAATTGGTAATCGCCTTGTTTATGAGCTGCTGGACCCATAATGACGTGTTTTCCATCTTGCACCTGGTACCAGAGGGTTGGGATAAATTCATCACCAAACTTGGCTTGCTGGTCTTTCGGATCGAATTGATAGAACCCAGCGAAACCTTGATAGGTCATTGTACGGATGTTTTCATTGACCTTATCGTAGCAATCGACGCAGCCGGCTTTTTCAACCGCCTGCACCCAAATTTCGAAGCCATCGCGTACACTGTAAGCGTAAGTTGACTTTGGTTCGACTTTGAATTTTTCTGTCCATCTGGCTGCATATTCTGGAGCGTCGGGAGACACTACACCAACGCTGGTGGACCAAATCACCCCATTCCCGGCTTCTCCGGCGAGGGTTAGGAATTCAGGGAAATTGGGTGTGTATTGCATATAAACCAAGCCGTTATACCCATTGGCGCCGAATTTTTCGGTAAATTGGATGATGAAGCGTGAAGCATCGGTTGGATCCAAGATCCAGAAGGTCACATATGCCGGCTGGGTTTCCTGGATTTTTGAGAGAATGGGTCCCCATTCTACAGTGCCAAACTGCACGATTTCATCAACCACAACTTCGTAGCCTTTTTCTTTAGCCAGTTCAAGGAACTTGTCAGAAGCTAAAACATTGTAGCTATAATCGGCACGGATCGCTGCCACCTTTTTATTGGGTTCGGTCCATCCCATCTGAGCCGGCACTTTGAATAAGTTTTCCGCGGCGTCATAGCCATAAGAAACTTCACTGGGGCAGTATTGGAATACGTTACCGTATTTTTCAAGATCGCTGGCAACCACATCGGTATCGGCGCTCATGGCATCGGCGTGCAGGTAGGGCATATCATACTCACCGAATACGCGGGCATCTACGCCGGAATCGGCATACCCGGTGAGCACCAGGTCAACACCTTCGCCAGAAAGTATTTCACCAACAGCTTTGATTTTTTCTGCTTCCAGTGCACCGACATCGCCTGGAACAAGCTCGAGCTGTTTTCCGAGCAAACCGCCTTGCGCATTTTGTTCATCGATGGCCATTTGAAGCGCCATCTGAAATTGCTCGCCGTCGCTGGCATACGGCCCTGTGAGCGGCATAGGCGCGCCAATCTTAATGACATCTTTTCCGCCGCAGCCTGCCAATCCCCCGCTTAGTACGGTAAGAAGGCACGCAGCTATAATAATTTTGAGCGCAGTTTTTCTCATCTTGATCTCCTGTTTTATAAATTAAAAGATAAAAGGAATAGGATTACACCCAAGTTGATATTTTCCTTGTTACCTCCTCTTCTATACATCTTCATAAACAATTCTGCCGTCAAAAATTGTCATGTTTACTTTTGTATCGCCAATCGTGTTTTCGGGGTCAATCAGAATATCTCGAGATAAGATCACGATATCGGCTAAATACCCTGCCCTAATCTTCCCAAGATCGTTTTCCCGGTGTTCGGCGTACGCCGCATCCACTGTATAAGAACGTATAATGTCATGGATGTTTTGCCTTTGTGAAGATGCATCCCCGGAGAGGGGCTGCCGGGTTAAGCAGGCTTGCATAGCTTTGATGGGATCAGCAGAGGCGACCGGCCAATCACTTCCGAAGATGAGCTTTGCGTCTGCCTGGCGAATTGACTGCCACAAAAACCCATTTTTGATCCTAGCTTCGCCTACTTTTTCCATCCAGATTGGATCACCTTCGCCAAATAATGGAACATGATAAGGCTGCATCGAGGCAATGACTCCCAAACGTTTCAACCGCGGAATGTCATCCGGATGGATCAATTCCAAATGTTCTATGCGGTGCCGGAACGGAAACGCCCCCTTATGATTTGGCTCCTGCTCGAAGCCGTTTAATGTGTGTCTGACCGCCCCATCTCCAATGGCATGGACGATAACCTGCAGGTTCATTCTCTGGCAGGCGGCAATCGTTTCTCGCAAATGGTCTGCGGAATATAAATTCTCGCCTTTATTTGGGGAATTTGTCGCATAAGGTTCGAGCAAGCTGGCAGTTTCAGATTCGATTACCCCATCCATGAAAAGTTTCACACTACCCCCGCTTACGACCGCTGAATAAGCCTCTTTTTTCATTTCGTCAGCTTCTTGCAAGGCTTCTATGCCAGATTGGGCAGTAATCGACTTACTTAGATGAATTCGTGCGGTTAATTCATGGCACGCTTCAGCTTCGAGCAGCATTTTAAGGATCTGGATATTTCCATCCATGTTATGAAGCGAAGTGATGCCATATCGCCCCGTAATTTCCATGCCTTTTCGAATTAACTTTTGCATTTCCTGCGGCTGGATAGGTGTGTCGGCTGCCACACCGGTTAATGGGGATATAGTTTGTCCCCAAATACCGGTCTTTGCGAGAACTCTTCCATACTGCGATGGTTCTCGTAAAATACCTGTTCCATCGCCCTCATTGACTTCTGCCAGTTCCATGGCTTTTCGATTTACCCAAACGGTGTGGTAATCATAAGCCATCAGCACCACTGGCTGATCGTCGATGATTTCATCCAAATCTTGATTGGTGATCGGTGAACCATTTTGTTTTTTTATATATCTCAGATGGGAGCCGCATATCCACCTTTGTTCCGGGTGAATTGCCCGATAATTTAACAGCGCTTCCCTTAAATCTGCAACACTCTCGACCGAACCCAGCTTCACATTATCCATTGCCGCGCATCCGATAAATAAATGCATGTGGCTGTCGATGAAGCCTGGCAGCACGCTGTTTCCTTGGGCATCGATGCAGATTGAGCTGCTGCCCGCGCAGCGGAGCACATCGTCATTTGTGCCAACTGCTAGTATTTTATTGCCCTTTATTGCCACTGCTTCAGCAAACGGTTGTTCGGAATCCATGGTAATAACATGCGCGTTGGTGATCAGGATGTTCGTTTCCATTGAGGGCAAGCTGCTCCTATTCAATAAAAAAAAACCGCAGTAAAAAGCGTAATTTCCACTTTTTTCTGCGGTTTCGCATAAGGTACTAAAAGAATGAATCGCCATTTTCAAAAATAAAAAGCAAGTCTTTCATTGAAATGATCTTAGCTGTCTTTTTCATAAGCTGGATTTTTTATACTTATCCGATTGGCTGCTGTTGCGTAATGCAGTGAATATTTCCACCACCCAGTAAAATTTCACGAGCCGGAACACCCACTACCCGCCGTTCGGGCATATACTCTTGGAGAATCTTCAATGCCTGGGCATCGTGATGGTCGTCGAACGTGGGGACAACGGCACCACCATTGCACAAATAGAAATTAATATACGAAGCTGCCATGCGGTCGCCGGCATTACGCGGCAATGTACCATCCACCGAATCCACCCCTTCGGATTCTTCAGGCGTAATGATCACTGGATCGGGCTGGTGAATCTTCACTACTTCGATCGAACGCCCTCTGGCGTCTTTGGCGCGGCTCAACTGGTCGTAGGCAGCTTTGGATCGAGGATACTGAGGATCATTATGATCATCCGTCCAAGATAACGCCACCAGCCCAGGGCGGATAAAACAGGCAATGTTATCGACATGACCGCTCGTTTCATCGTTGAATATTCCGGCTTCCAGCCAGATGAAATGGGATACACCCGTATAGTCACACAGAATGTTTTCGATGTCCTTTTTGGATAAATTAGGGTTGCGGTTGTGGTTAAGGAGACACTCCTCAGTGGTCAATAATGTTCCTTCCCCATCCACGTGAATCGAACCGCCTTCCAGTACCATAGGAGCTTTATACCGATCGATGCTTTCGATCTCTGCAACTTTCTGAGGTATAAGATCATCCAGGTGCCAGGGAAAATATAAGCCTCCTTCCAGTCCACCCCAAGCATTGAAATCCCAATCAACCAGGCGAACACCTCCTTTACCGTTTACCACAAAGGTAGGTCCGCAATCCCTCATCCACGAATCGTTATTAGACATTTCAACGACCCGGATATGGGTAGGAAGCATAGCACGCGCATTTTGGAATTGGGATTGGTTTACCCCCATAGTCACTGGTTCGAATTGGCTGATCGCTAGGGCAACTTTAACAAATGTTTTCTGAGCTGGTTTTGCACCTTGCCGCCAGTTATCGGTGCGCTCCGGCCATAACATCCAGGTCTGTTTATGGCACGAAAATTCAGCTGGCATAAAAAAACCATCTTGACGGGGTGTGGACTTAAGTGTAGCTGCCATTTCTTTGCACCTCACGCTGCAGCACAGAGCTGTTCATTTATATATAGTGAAGATACTACTCAGCTAGATTGGGTAAATAGTTTTATCATGTATTCATTTTTATCAGCCTGCTCAATGCCGAATCGATCTGTTGTTTGTGTAAAGCTACTGTCTCTTCGGTAGCGTAATGCAGGCGCGGGTAAACAAAATAAACCAGCAAGCCTTTCTCAGTATGTAAACGGTTTTCAGATTGATCGAAGATGATAGAGCGGGGGTGATCCATGACCTCATCTGTGGCTTCGACACCCCGCGAAGCGGGCAGACAATGCATAAACTGGCAGTGAGCCGGTGCCTTATTAAACAGGTCAAGGTTTACCTGGTACCTGGGCATAAAGGCTGCTCTGCGTTCGGGGATCTCGTCTTCCTGACCCACCCACCACCACAAGTCGGTATAGATATAATCGGCACTGCTGACCGCGGCAATCGGGTCATCGGTGATGGTCAGGCTGCCGCCCGACTCAGCGCAGTTCGCTTGAGCCCAGCTGATCCAATCGGCGGGCGGCTGGTATCGCTTGGGTGCAGCATGGGTAAAGTGCATTCCCATTCTGGTACAGATCAGCATCAATGATGATAACACGTTAGTGGCATCGCCAATAAATGTGACATGCAGGTCTTCCAAATTTTTGCCAGCCGGCATATGCTCGATCATGGTGAATACATCGCAAACCACTTGAGTGGGGTGGTTGTAATCAGTCAATCCGTTGATCACCGGCACATCGGCGTGGCGGGCAAGTTCCATAACCGTTTCATGTTTAAGTGTGCGGGCTTCGATCACATCACACATGCGCGAGAGCACTTTCACTGTATCGTAAATCGATTCACGAACCCCCAGGTGGATTTCCCCCGGTTTCAAGTATAGGGCATGCCCGCCCAGCTGGGTCATGGCGACTTCGAAGGAGACGCGTGTGCGCGTGGATGGCTCTTCGAAGATCATTGCCAGCGAGGCGTCCTTGAGTAATTTTGGCGAATACCCTGCTTTATATCCCTGCTTGATAACCCGGATAAGATTGATTATCTCCAACAATTCCTGTTTAGAGAAATCCTGGGTATCGATAAAATGTCTCAATCTCATGGTTGTTTTCCTTTTTACTGGATAGGGTTAAAGTGGATTAAGATCAAATATTTTGAAAATCTTTTTCGTCCGGCATCCATTCATCGATATTTCGCAAAATTCTTGGAACAAGCGCGTATCGTGTCACCGTAACGCCGGGAATGGATGGTAAAACCTGGAGTAAGAAATTGCGTAATTCTTCGTTATCCTTGAACCTGCCTTCGATAGATAATTCCTGCGAATCGAGACCATAAGCAATATATGTGATCTCATTCATCGCCTGTAAACGTTTAATAATTGCTTCTTCCTGACTGGGGTCTGCTTCCAGGAAAATATCGGTGGTGATCAAATAGCCAAAAGCTGCCGGGTCGATGATTGCCGTCAGGCGGAGCACACCGTCGCTGACCAGCCGGTCTATGCGTTTGCGGACGGTGCGTTCATTGGCGCCTGTCTTGCGGGCGATCGTCGAGGCGGCTACCCGTGCATCGGCATGCAATTCGCAAATGATTTGGTAATCCAACTTATCCAGAGTTGTTTTTCGAGGTGGCATCATAATACCGTTTCGGAACTATATATTACCGAATATGATAATATTATAGACCGTTTTCGGACAAATAAAAGTGTCAAATGTCACATTTTAAATAATTTCATGGAAAGTCATAGGGGGATTAACAAATTGAGGGGGTATCTTCCTGCGGGAAAACCGTAATAAGTGTCATCTCGGGTTATAGGTATAAGGCTTAATCAATTGCAGTGATGGTATTAATTGGGATTATTATTTTTTATCGAGCGCTCATCAATAAAACACTTTGCGAGGGATAACATGGCTGCTTCACTCCCCCTGTACGGGGAGGGACTGAGGGTGGGTTTGGTACGAGTCTTACCCCACCCATCCCCGCAAGCGGGGAGGGTGCTCATCACATCACTGGCAGGTTTTTCAATTGACTAGCACAATAATTCTATAGTTTCTTTTATTCTGACGACAATTATGTAAAGCGATAGTCAAGGATTCAACTCGTGGGGCATATTACCTCTACTTGGGGCTGTACTAAAAGTCGATTTTGTCATATTGAGCGAAGCGAAATATCCCATTTATGTAATGAATAGACCCTTCGCTTCGCTCAGGGTAACAGCATACTTTTAGGACAGCCCCACTGAGGGCGGGGTTTGTTCGATTCCCTCTTACATTTCCGGTAAGCTCATTGCCAGATAATCGATTAATTATTTTTTCAATTTATGAGACAATATTTATGCGATAGGGAGTTCTTTAATGGCAGTAAAACCGAATAACTCAGCATCCCAATGAATTCACCATTGCCATTGGTTAAATTATTTTTTTGGTTTCGCTCTATAGTCTAGATAATCAAAACAGCCTACGAACATACACTTATCCGCATACTTATCTGATTTTGCTCTTGTTCTCATCGTTCAAGATACTATCAGGATAAGTATAAATTTCTTCTCAACAGTTATTCCTCTTTACCCCACCAAGTTCCGGGTTCGAGTTCGGACCGATGAATTATTTAATCGAGTGAATTTGCCCCTTTCTTTACAGTATTAGGTAATTTTTAACGTGTTTGATTTGTAAATTGGGGGATGTACCTCACCTATCTACCAATGGCAGCCAAACCTCAAACACCTCCTCCCACACATAAAACAGCCTCGCCGCAGTCTCACCCCCCGCTGGGTCGTACACCGTCACCGGGTAGGCGCCCACCATGCTTACATCCGCAGCAGAGATTTCAGCGGTTAGCTGGGTGTCATCGATGTAGGTGGTGGGGCGGTCGCTGCTGTTCCAGCGCACCACGCTGCTGGGTGTAAAGCCTAAGCCGGTCACGGTAAGCGTGAAAGGTACAGCTTTGTCTACATCGGCATGCGACGGGTTAATGCCCAGCAAGGTAAGCGGTGCATCGCCGGCATCTACCAGAACTTTGGAGGTATAAGGGGCGAGAATTAT
>JAAZNS010000132.1 GCA_012798185.1 Chloroflexota bacterium
CCCGTTTAAACGGGGCATGGCAATATCCATTAATATTACATCGGGTTTTTGCTGAGCGGCAATTTTCACTGCTTGATGACCATCTTCTGCTTCTGCAATTACTTCTATATCGGGTTCATGTTCCAACAATGAACGGATTCCTTCCCTTAATATCGTATGGTCATCAGCTAATAAAACCCGTATTTTTTTCATAATGAGGTATTTGAAATGTGAAAAGATATCAGAAATATAACAGGTCTATCACTAAGTAAATTATCGGAAATCCATTGACATGAGTATATCATATGGATAAAAGCAAACAGAGTGTTGAAAAAATATACCTTCAAAGAAAACAATACGCGTTTTGACGGTGTGGCTGAGCCACGCTGATACTTCATCACTCAATATTATCATCTAAAAATGGATTGCAACAGTCTCAGGTATAATAACTATCCAAATAATCTGGAATTATTATAAAATATTATGAAGGTGATTGGATATGGAACTAAAACTTTATGATACATATACTCGAAGTATCCGCACATTTGAACCCATTAACCCGCCAATAGAGGGATGTTCAGCAACTGTCGGAATGTATACCTGTGGTCCGACAGTATACGATTATGCACATATTGGAAATTTACGAACTTATATATTTGAAGATATCTTACGACGTGTCTTGTCGATTAACGGATATGAAGTAAAGCATGTAATGAACATTACTGACGTAGGA
The DNA here is from genome assembly GCA_012798185.1 of Chloroflexota bacterium. Classification (GTDB taxonomy): domain Bacteria; phylum Chloroflexota; class Anaerolineae; order Anaerolineales; family UBA4823; genus JAAZNS01. Next base: position 713 of record JAAZNS010000132.1, read on the forward strand.
CATCTCGTATCGGATGCAGACACCGGCGAAGATAAAATGGAAAAATGTGCTCGAAGGACTGGAAAATCTGCCTGGGAGTTAGCAGAATATTACACACAAGCATTTAAAAATGATCTGCAACTCTTGAATATCTTAGAACCGGTTATTTGGTGCAAAGCAACCGATCATATTGAAGATCAGATCGAAGTGATTAAGTGTATCGAAGAAAAAGGATTCACTTATCGAACATCGGATGGCATATATTTCGATACTTCAAAATTGCCGGATTATGGATATTTGGCTCGTTTGGATGTTGAAGGTCTACAGGCAGGGACGAGGATTGATATGGGGGAAAAGCGCCATATTACTGATTTTGCATTATGGAAATTTAGCCCACCCGATCAAAAGCGGCAAATGGAATGGAACAGCCCTTGGGGAATTGGTTTTCCTGGCTGGCACATCGAATGTTCGGCAATGTCGGCAAAATATTTAGGGAGATTTTTTGATATTCATTGCGGAGGGGAAGATCATATTCCAATCCATCATCCTAACGAAATTGCACAAACTGAGGCTTGCTATGGAACACGATTGGCAAATTTTTGGATGCATGGATATTTTCTTCAAGCAGGGGACGAAAAAATGTCGAAATCTGCAGGGCATTTTCTCCGCCTTAGAGATTTAATAGAAAAAGGGTACGATCCGTTAGCCTATCGTTTCTTTTGCTTTAGCGCTCTTTATCGTGCGAAACTAACGTTTTCATGGGAAGGAATGGAAAGTTCTCAAAAAGCTTTAGATAGACTGCGATTGATTGTTTATGAATTGGGTGATCCTGGAGAAGTGGACGAGTGGTATAAAAATCAATTTATCGAGTATGTAAATGATGATTTGAATATACCTCGGGCTATTGCTTTAACATGGGAAATGATTAAAAGCGATTTAATTTCATCAGCAAAAAAAGCCACGATTCTTTACTTCGACAAAGTTTTAGGTCTTAGGCTTAATGAATGGAAACCTAAAGAAGAAATTATTCCCGAAGAAGTTCAAAAACTCATCGAATTACGCCAAAAAGCTAGAACCGAAAAGCGATGGAATGATGCAGATATGTTGCGAAATCAAATTTCGACCTTAGGATACGAAATTGAAGACACACCCCAAGGGTCAAGAGTAAAGAAGAAGAAGGAATAAGATCCTAATATCAAGTTAATTTTTACCCTTTCGACAAGGAGAATTCATGAAAATTGCGATATCTGGAAAAGGCGGTGTTGGAAAAACGACATTGGCTGCGTTATTAGCGCAGTCATATGCTGATCGTGGAAAACAAGTATTTGCAGTTGATGCCGATCCTGCCCCATGTTTGGCTGGTGCTTTAGGTTTCCCGGAGGAATTAAGAAATCAACTTAAACCAATAGCTGAACTTGATGATTTAATACATGAAAGAACTGGTGCAAAACCTGGCACAACTGGAGGATTTTTCACTATTAATCCCAGGGTAGATGATATTCCAGAGCGTTTTAGTATTTTATATAAAGGAGTTCGTCTATTAGAAATGGGTGCAGTTGATATTGGCGGTTCCGGATGTATATGTCCTGAAAGTGCGATGTTGAAGACCTTATTCACACATATGCTGTTTAGAAAGGATGAGGTCCTGATACTTGATATGTATGCAGGCGTAGAGCATTTAGGTCGTGCCACCGTTGATTTCGTGGATATGATGATAATTGTGGTAGAGCCAACCCGACGGAGCCTGGGTACTGCAGCGCAGATAAAAAAATTAGCAAATGATATTGGTTTAAACCGGGTATGGCTGGTGGGCAATAAAATCCGTAATGCAGACGAAATGGATTTTATTATTCAAGAAATGCCAGAATTGCCATTTTTAGGCGGATTATTATTAGACGGGCGCGTACAGGAGGCTGACCGATTAGGCATACCTGTTTATGAATATATTCCGGAATTGAAAAAAGCGGCAG
>JAAZNS010000133.1 GCA_012798185.1 Chloroflexota bacterium
GCACAACTCATTTGCCCGGCAGCGGCGGGAACGATTTTAATGACTACCGGACTACCGGGAGTAATTCTGATCGATTTTCTAACTTATCTATTTGCTGCTGGCATTTTATTTTTTGTAAAATTTCCAAGGCAACAACGTATTAGAGAAATCGATGCTGATAAATTACGATTTGTAAAAGAAATTTTATATAGCTGGCAGTATCTTACTGCCAGGCAGGGTTTGATAGGGCTGCTGATATTTTTTATGATGATCAATTTCATTTCTGGAATGATCAATGCGCTATTAATTCCATTAATGTTAGATATCGCATCTGAAGAGGTGGTCGGTATCTTTGGATCGATTGTTGGGGCAGGCATGTTATCAGGCACACTGGTGATGAGTTATTGGGGAGGACCCAAAAAACGGGTTTTCGGCATGATGAGTTTAATGGCAATGGAGGGAATCTTTGTAATGCTTTTGGGTTTCCGGGAATCGATTGCGTTGATCAGCGTCGCTGTATTTTGCTGTTTATTTATTGATCCAATTATTAATGGGACTAGTCAAGCGTTATGGCAAAGTAAAGTTGCCCAAGGTATTCAAGGGCGGGTATTTTCGATGCGGCGTATGATTGCCTGGTCGACCACACCGTTGGCTTACATTTTGGCGGGTTATTTGGCGGATAACATTTTTACACCTTTATTGAATGTCAATGGATTGCTGGCAAACAGCGCTGGCAGAATCATAGGGGTAGGACCTGGCAGAGGAACAAGATTGTTATTTATTATATTAGGAGCCCTTATGGTTTTGGTTTCAAGCTTGAGTTATACCCATCCTCGGCTACGTCGTTTGGAAGAAGAACTTCCCGACGCGTTTGATTGATCGAATTTGCTGTATTCTTGTTTTTACCGATGTCATGGCTCCTAAGGCTTTTATTCTTTCCAATTTTCATGATTTCTGCTTTCTATAAAAACCCCCATGTATCGGGTAAACTATACCATATACCACTTTTCGCAATTTTATTGTTTTATCTCCAAATTGTGTGTAGATTTCAATTAAATATGATATTTTTCCTTCAAAGAGTATGAATTAACGCTTGATTTTTGATTTAAAAGTATATATAATATCTTTAATCCTTTACTTTGCCCTAATATTTTTTAAAACGTCTTGTTTTTAATTCGAAAAATAAGGATACCAGTTAAATTATTCCAGATATACCACAAACCACTTTGTGGATAAATGACAAAATACTCATCGAATTTTGGAAAGTGGTAAATGACCAGTGGATTAAATAAACCGCTTTACGTGCGTATTCAAGAATATATTGCCGAGTTAATACTTTCAGGCAAACTGACCCCCGAAACAAAAATCCAATCCGAACGGGAATTTAGTGAAGAATTGGGCGTGAGTCGTATGACAGTCCGCCGGGCTTTAACCGAATTGGTCAGTGAAGGATTATTAGAGCGCAGGCATGGCTCCGGCACGTATGTCGCAAAACCAAGGGTTACTTATGAATCTACCGAATTAATCAACCACATCCAAGCGATGGAGCAACGGAATATTGCGTCTGCCAGCCAGTTATTGGAATTCGATGAAATTGTCGCCAGCCGCCGTTTGGCTGAACAACTTGAAGTGGAAATTGGAGATCCTCTTTATCGCGTGGTAATTTTACGCTTTGCAAACCGCGTTCCAGTAATATTGGAGCGCGGTTTTTTTCCATGCTCACGCTGTCCAAATTTGGAAGAGTGGGATCTGGAAAAAACGTCGCTTTTTGATCTGCTGGTTAGTGTCTATGGTGCTGATCTGGCGCGTATTTCACAAACTGTAGAAGCCATCCCCGCAAACGAAACAATTGCCCAGCAATTACGAGTGAGTGAGGGATTTCCGCTGCTTAAGTTGAATCGGACGATTTACAATGCAACGAACAGCAAACCGATCGAATATTCGCAGGATTTTTTCCGGTGTGATTATGCTCGTATCCATATGGATATTGAGTTATATGGTGTAGTTAAACGAGCCCAAAACCAGCAAGATTTTACAAACCGCATCATGCCCACAGAAGTGGAAAGGAGGTCATCTGAAATAAAAGAAACTGCATAATTAAGAATAAATTTGTAGCATTATTTTTTATTTAATGAAAAATTTAAGGAGGTTATTATGGCAGATATGGCTGCTACAACAGAAGATAGGAGGCTTTACGCTCGTAAAAGCTCTGGGTTAGTGCGCACAATCGGCGTTTTTGGCGCCATGATTTTTGGTGTTCACTGCATCAGTTTATCATCTTCCGGTTTGATACCCTTTTCTTGGGTAGCCGGCGTATGGCCGGGGAGCAGCATCATCGGTGTCCTTACTGTGGCAATGATCTTTTGCCTCTTTCATGCATATACTTATGCTGTCATTGGCGCGACCATGCCCCGGTCGGCAGCGGATTATACCTTAGCCAGCCGTGTATTGAGCGCTCCCCTGGCTTTTGCTGCCAGCTGGACCCTGGTAATATTCAGTGCGATGGTTGCTGGGTCACTTATCGCCTGGATTCCGAAAACAGCTATTCCAGTATTATTCCGCACAATGGGCATCATTTTCGATAATCCGAGCTATATCGCTTTTGCCGATTGGTCTGGTACTTCAACAGGGATCATTCTCATCGGTACAATATGTGCGATTATCACTTTTGTCACCATGATTTTGCCCACACGTACTATCTTGCGTATTTTGGAAGTCGGCTTTTTCCTGGGTTTGCTTGCCTGGGTTATCCTTTTCTTCCAGCTGGGAACAGCAGCGCCTGGTTCTTTCGAACCAGCCTGGGATAAATTTATGGGCGCTGGCAGTTACGCTGCCCGCATCGAATTAGCCAAAGCCAATGGCATGGTAATCAATCCCAATGTGGCAATCATGACCCTGGCGGGATTAATTATGGGATTCTGGATCTTTTATGGGTACTACATCCCAACTTTCTTCGCTGGTGAGGTTAAGCAAGCTGAAAAAACACTGATCAGTGGCAGCTGGGCTTCGCTGATCTCTACCTGGGCGATCTTCGTCGTGGGAGCCCTCTTGCTACAGCGGCTTGTTCCATTGGAATGGATCGCGGCTGAAAGTTACTTAAGCAATGCTGGAATTGCTGAAGCCAATCCTATGCCGTGGATTACCTTCTATGCGGCGATTCTACGACCTTCGGCAATACTAACATGGATAGTAGCCATTGCCTGGGTTTATACCCTGATCAATCTTGCACAGACATACTTTTTCTATTGCAGCCGCATTATTTTTGCCTGGTCGTTCGACCGGCTTATTCCTGAAAAAGTTTGCTACATTCACCCAACCTTGCGCAGCCCGATCGTGGCTATTGCTATCATTACGGTAATTGCGGAAATAGGCATCATCGATGCTGCTTTGGGTGGCGTGATGGGCGCACAACTCAACTTTGTGTTCTTTGCTGTGTGTACCCAATTAGTGCCCTGCCTGGCTATTACATTGTTCCCGTTCTTGAAACCCGATATGTTTGAGAATGCCAGTGCCTTTGTACGCCGAAAAATTGGCGGTATCCCGGTTATTACCATAGTAGGCGGCATTACTCTGGCTTATCAGCTGTGGATGCTGATTGCTTCATTCCTGTTCCCAGCCGTGGGCGGCAGAATCGGGGTTGGCACACTCGGTACTCTGGCAGCCTTTATTATTAGTGGTATTATCGTTTTCTACATTGCCCGGTCTTATCGTTTGAACAAAGAAGGAATCGATATCAATTGGACTTTCCAATCGATTCCGCCTGTTTAGTCTGAAGCTGATATATTAGTATGGTTTATTTGGGGCAGCAATATTGCTGCCCCAAATCTGATATTTGCAGGAAGGATGTTTGTGATATTTTTAGCAATCATTCTGCCCAAAATATCACAAATATTCATTCAAATATTGGAGGTATCCACATGAAATTTGGTAAATTATTTGGCGGGTCTTCGAAAATCATGCGCATTATGTTTGGTTCAGATTTTCATGGATCTGAGTTGGTTTTTCGTAAATTCATTGCGTCGGCATTTCAATATAAGGCAAATGTCCTCATCGTAGGCGGTGACGTTACTGGAAAAGCGATGGTGCCTATTGTGCATCAGGGCGGAGGTCTATATGAAGGTTTTCTGTTTGGAAGGCGTGAAACCGCTGCAAACGCCGACGAATTGGAAAAATTAAAAAAGACGGTTAGCAATGTTGGCTTTTATCCTATCGTCGTCGAAAAAGATGAAGCTGCTGCACTTGAAGCGGATAAGCAAGCGATGAGTGCCCGTTTTGAGGCGGAGATGTGCGAGCGCGTACGGCAATGGATGCGTTTGGCAGATGAAAAGCTTACCCCAGCTGGAATGCAATTGTACTTTATGCCGGGAAATGATGACCTGTATTCTATCGATGAGGCGATTGCGGAATTCCAAAATATCCGCAATCCTGATATGAAACGTTTCGAATTGGAAGGCGGATACGAAGTGCTGGGAATTTCCAATGCTAATATGACTCCATGGGCATGCGTTCGTGATCTGGAAGAAGATGAATTAGCGAAAAAGATGGATACTTTAGCTGGATTGATTCAGAATCCGGAACGCGCAATTGTGGTAATCCATGTGCCGCCTTTTGGAACTCCCTTGGATTCGTGCCCAGATTTGGATAAGAATCTAAAAATCATCACCCAAGGTGGACAAGTCGTCATGAAATCAGCCGGTTCTCCATCGGTAAAAGCCTTCATCGATAAAGTCCAACCGATGTTAACTTTACACGGACACATTCATGAATCTGCCGGGCATTTTCGTATTGGGCGGACACTAGCGATCAATGCTGGAAGTGAATACGCCGAAGGTATTTTTAAAGGCGCATTAATCAACCTTGAAGAAGGGAAAGTCAAGGGACATCTATTAATAGCAGGGTAATCAACCAAAATGGTAAATCAGAACGGTATTCAAGAAGATTTTTTCACTGAGCGTACTCGCATTTTGGATACGTTAGCTAAAAGCGAGAATCAACATGTGATTATGCGCCTTATTGGTGCTTTAGCCTTTCGAACACATTGCCCGCAATATGGGTATATTCAAGATGCGTTAGGGCGTGAGTTCACTGATATCGATTTTGCGTCGTATCCACGTTTTCTAAAAGATATCCAGAGAATTTTGGGCGGGCTTGGGTATCAAGAAGATAAAACTGTTACCCAACTCTTTTCGGATTCGCGAATGTTGTTTCATGACCCCTTATACGGCAGGCATATCGATATTTTCTTCAATAAATTGGATTTTTGTCACCCAGTATCTTTTGTTGGCAGGTTGGAAATCGAAAAGTATACCCTGCCGTTAGCTGAATTATTACTGGAAAAAATGCAGATTTATAAAATCAATCCGAAAGATTTAATTGATACCATTATGCTTTTACGTGAGCACCCCCTTGGGCACGAGGATCATGAGACCATTAATTTGTATATTATTACCAAAGTATTGGCGAATGATTGGGGTTTTTGGCGAACAGTGACGGGAAATTTGAAATTAGTGGATGAATACCTGGACCGATATGATCAATTAAACCAGGATGATCGAGAAGTTGTGCGGGAACGTATCCACCAATTACAAGATGCCATTGATAACACACCAAAATCATTAAAATGGAAAATGCGTAGCAATATTGGTGAAAAAGTCAAATGGTACAAAGACGTTGAAGAATTAATGCATCGATAGAGGAGTGGTTACTTGAAAAAATTTATCATTGCCCATGACACCGGCACCGGTGGCGATAAAGCAGTTATAACTGATTTACAAGGCAGGGTTATTCACTCAACTTATAAAGACTATGGTCTTTCTTATCCCCAGGCTGAATGGGTGGAGCAAGATCCTGATGAGCTTTGGCAGACCGTTGCCTATACAAATCGGCTGGTGATTCAAGAAGCGGGAATTGATCCGCAGGATATTTTAGGAGTGGGGATTTCTGCTCAGATGTTCAATACATTACCGGTTGATGAACAAATACGACCTGTTACTCCCATGCTTAGCTGGCTGGATTTGCGCAGTATCCGTCAGGCAGAACAAATATTGAAAGGTGATAACCCTGCGAAACTTTTTAAATACACCGGCAATATTCCAACAGCTAAAGATGTAATTCCAAAAATTCTTTGGTTAAAGGAGGAGCGTCCGGAGTTATGGAAAAAAACTGCCTATTTATTCGATTGTAAAGAATATATCCTGTATAAGCTCACAGGCAAGGTCGTCACTGATTGGATGGGGGCATCTGCTTATTTTCTTTTCGATCCCCATACAAAAACATGGTCGCAGGAAGCATGCAATCTTTTGGGAATTCCAATCGAAAAACTACCGCCCGCATATCCATGCACTCAAATCATTGGAGAAATCACCGAAGAAGCTGCCAAGTTAACGGCTCTATTGCCGGGAACTCCTGTGGTGAATTGTGGCGGTGATGTTGCAGTAGCGCAATCGGGAGCAGGAGCCAATCGAACAGGAAAGGTGCATCTTTGTATCGGCACCGCCACCTGGGTGGGAATTTCGGTGGATGAGTTTAGGAATGACCCAGAAAAACCTTTTTGGGGCCTTAGCCATATCCACCCCGATAAATGGATCATTGCCGGTGAAATGGAAACCGGCGGCGGGGCATTGATGTGGTTTCGAGATGCGCTTTGCCAGGATGAAGCCCGCCAGGCAGCGGAACGTGAATTATCC
>JAAZNS010000011.1 GCA_012798185.1 Chloroflexota bacterium
AAGTGGAAAGTGGCTTGATACAGCTTGATCAAATACTCCAGAACTCCGACCAGCACCGTGGTTTACGACTTCAAAAACATCATGGAAGGTTTCAATTGACTACCTTTCCCGAAGCAGCGCCGGTGATAGAACGATTTTTAGGATTAGAAGCTACCTCACGCTTGAGCAGAGCGGGATTGGAAACATTAGCTATCATTGCCTATAAGGAACCAGTAACCCGCCCTCAAATCGATGCCATTCGCGGAGTTAGCAGTGATGGGGTAATTAAAAACCTTTTAAGTAAAGGGTTGATTCAGGAAACCGGCAGAGCAGAAGCCCCTGGAAGACCCATTCTCTATTGCACTACACCTGATTTCTTACAGCACTTTGGTCTAAACTCTCTCGAGGAGCTCCCTCCACTACTTGAGTCCAAAGAAGAAGAGGAAAGTTCAACAGCTCTTGAGAATGATTAAACACGCTACCATTGATTTTTTTACTTGTTTAGATTGCTTGCGATATAATAACAGAGTATGGAGGAACGATTACAAAAAATCCTCGCCCGTTCCGGATATGGCTCCCGCAGAACATGCGAAGAATTAATTGCCTCCGGGCGGGTAAAAATTAATGGGCTGGTTGCCAAACTGGGTGAGAAAGCAGATCCAGAGAATGACCAGATCATGGTCGATAACCAATCTGTTGCTGTTAAACAAAATTTGGTCTACATCGCATTATATAAACCGCGGGGAGTGTTATCAACAACCCATTCGCCCGATCGAAGAATTACCGTGAATGACCTGGTCGACACTGCTAATCGGGTATATCCTGTTGGAAGATTAGATTTCGACAGCGAAGGATTAATATTATTGACTAATGATGGCGAGTTGGCAAATCGCATTACCCATCCGCGTTATGGTCATGAAAAAGAATATCGTGTATTAGTATCAAAACGCCCAGATGAAAATCAAATAAATACCTGGCGCCGGGGTGTAGTTTTGAATGATGGATATCGTACTTCGCCTGCACAAGTGACTCTCGAATCTTTATATGGAAAAGGGGCATGGTTAAGGATAATATTACGTGAGGGGCGGAAACGACAAATTCGTCAAACAGGCGCAACCCTTGGGCTCCCCGTGGTTAAAATCATTCGCGTTCGCATTGGTAATATTCACATCGGATCATTGAAGCCAAGACAATGGCGTTATCTGTCAGAATCTGAAATAAAAACACTTAAAGCTTCGCAATAAATTTATGCAAACATTATTCGAGGATATTCCATGTTGAAAACTGAAGAAACCAACCATTCATGGTTAGATTATCCATTGTCTTCATGGTTAAAACTGAATTGGGAAACCATTCTTTTTATTTCAATTTTAATCTTGGGAGTTTTCAGTAGATTTTATGATCTAGAAACCCGAGTTATGAGCCATGATGAAACGTCTCATGTGTACTTTTCATGGCGCTTGGAACAGGGGATGGGTTATCAACATGACCCGGTAACCCATGGTCCGCTCCAATTTCATCTGGTCGCTTTATCGTATTTTCTATTCGGCGACAGTGATTTTACCGCTAGAATACCAGCTGCTTTGTTTAGTGTTGCCACAATCGGATTTATGTGGTTCTACCGCCGTTATTTAGGAAAGATTGGTGCACTCATTGGCAGTGTTTTATTTCTAATTTCTCCCTATTTCCTCTATTATGGCAGATATGTAAGAAATGAAGCTTTTGTTGGCTTGTTTGGGGTGATGACTCTTTGGGCTATCCTAAGATATTTGGATACCGGTATCCCCCGATATCTACTTCTACTAACGATCGTTACCTCTTTACAATTCACCACCAAAGAGACAGCATTCATTTATACAGCTCAAGCGTTGGTTTTTCTTGGGCTTTATCTGGTATTTCGTGTTTCTAAGAATATATGGCCAAATGATGCAAACCGTAATCTCTTTCTAATCACTTTAATCATTGCGTTTATATTTTTAGGCACAGCAGGATTTGGATTTTTATTAACAAAGGGAAATCATGCAGCCCCAGAAGTTGGCACAGCAGCCACTGATAATCCCGATCAAC
>JAAZNS010000134.1 GCA_012798185.1 Chloroflexota bacterium
AGGGGGCGCATAAAGCCATCTTCCATAATTCGCCACATTTTATAGGGGTTTTGAAATGGGACACATACAGTACGAATCGAATCGGCTTCAGACCGTTCGATTAATTGATAGACAGCCTGATCGATATGGCAAACCCGGCGAAACGGCGAGGTAGGGCGAAGCTGTACGACGATTTCGGGTTTATAACCTTCATGTTCTTCAAGCCAGCGTAATGCGTGTTGGAAAACCGGCAAATCGGGGGTTTGATCGCCAGAAAATTCCACCGGCCGGAGAAACGGCGTTTCGGCGCCGTAATAACGCGCTATCCCGGCAATTTCCTCGTCATCCGTGGAGACGATTACCCGGGTCACCGTATCAGCTGCCAAACCGGCTGCGATGCTGTAAGCGATTAGCGGGTGACCTGCAAAGGAGCGGATGTTTTTGCGCGGGATGCTCTTTGATCCCCCGCGGGCTGGGATGATTGCTAAAACTTGATTTACCACACCGACCAGCCCCCATCGACCACAATATTTGCACCGGTCATGTAAGCCGAAGCGTCCGATGCTAGGAATAACAACGCACCGTTCATGTCATCTTTATATGCCATGCGTCCCAAGATGGTTTTCGCTGAGTAAGCTTTCACAAAATCCTCATCATGCCCGTTATACACCCCTCCCGGGGAAATTGCGTTTACACGGATATTCTTGCCGGCGTAATACGTTGCCAGGTAGGTGGTCAACCCCAGGATGCCGGTTTTGGTCACCGGATAGTATGCCGGTTTAAAAACCGGTTTTTGGCCAGACTTCTGATATAAACGCTGATCGGGAGCTGTGATGCCATATATCGAACTCATATTGATCATCACACCCCCGCCCTGCGCCAGCATCACCCGCCCGGCAGCTTGGCAGCAAAGGAAAGCGCCTGTCAGATTAACGGCTAACGCCTGGTTCCAAAGCTCCAACGGATAATCTTCGAAGGTGTTGATATGCCCGCCATGCTGTGGATCGAATTTTGGGTCCAATGCAGCACTGTTGACCAGAATATCCAGGCGGGAATATGCTTTCAAAGTATTCTCGACCATGTTATTAACCGATTGGGGCTTGGTTACATCTACAGCTATTGCCATCACACGTCCAGTGTGCTGGTTAATTTCTAGTGCAGTTTGAGTCGCTGCTGATTCATTCAGATCAGCAACCACAACCTGAGCACCAGCTTCTGCAAGTGTGCGGCAAAATTCCTGCCCCAATAAGCCGGCTCCGCCAGTGACAATGGCGACGCGCCCGGTCAGTTCAAATAGTTTCGGTATTTTTATCGTGTCGGGTTTAGGTTCATTTATTTTCATGGGTAATAAAAGAAAACTCTCTGCGTTCAGCTTTTAGCTATGAGTTTACTGGAAATCCCTGGATTCCGTTCTTCCTGATTTAATAATTAATCAATGCTCAAGGAGAATTAAAGCGATAAATGGTGCCATCGCGAAACTGGGCAATTATTTCCATACCCTGAGTAAGATCATAATAATTGGTATCGTATAAATCCAGAGAGACGGCATCGAAAACCACTAACAATGCACCTTCATCTACCATACGCTGCCTTAAAACATCCAGCGTGGGAATACCGAAAGCCGGCAAACCTGTCCACATAGTGATTGCGTATGGAGAATTACTGAACAGCGGTTTCTGCGGCATATCCCGCAATGCAGCTAGAGTCGGGGAGGTGTGCATGCTTTTACGGGCGAATCCCAGTCCGCTCTCATGCAGGCGGGGAACCAGGAGGAAAGCCCGGTAACCATATGTACCCACCAAAATCACGCAGCAGGCAGAAAAAAGAAACCGCCTAAGTAATCCCCCGCCATTCCATAAATAATTCAAACCCTGCAATAATATCACGATGGATATGGGCAACAAGGGCAGTAATATACGGTTATTTAGCGGTGTGAGGGGATCGAAAAACGATTTTGATAAAAAGATTATCGGAATATAGCAAACGAACTGTAAAGTGAGAAATAGATATTGCGATAAACGAGATGCGGGATTCGATATTGACTTTTTGGAGAATTGATTATTTAGATAAAAAATAAACCATACAATACCACCGATTAATATGCCCATCAGCCAGAAAATTTCATATCCGTTGACCAGCCTGCCGGGGATAAACCAAACCAGCATGGTGTTGAACGAGCGCAGTATTTGTTTCGAAGTAATGGAATAGAATGCGAACGTACGGTCGGTGGGGCTGCCAATGCTTAATTGAGTATAAGCTACCCAGATAACAACAAATAACAAGCTAACAATAGAAAAGACATAAAAATCTTTCCAGCGGCGATCTTTTGAAATATACGGGATAATCAGCATGGTCAGCATGACGGTAAAAATGAATGCTAATCCGACATATCGTGTGAGAAATGACAACCCTAACAAAACTGCAGCACCGATAATCCACTTTCTGCGAGGGTCTTCAAGATATCTCACCATCAAGATCACACTACCAAGGTACAGACTTAAAAATAACGGCTCACTCATTGCCCAGGCATGGGCTTCGATCAACACATCCGAAACCAAAAATAAAATACTACCCAAGATTGTCAGCCAAATGGAATGGGTAACTCGTTCGATCAAGACACTGTTCAACAGCAAGTTAACGCCAAAAGCGAATGCATTCACCACCCTGGCAGCCACAATCGCCTCGATCCCAATCCGTGTTAAAAATGCGAGGATTAATGAAAATAATGGCGGAAAATGAGTAAGCGGATATAATTTGCCATCCCCCCCCAGCCAGCGCAAGCCATTCCCAGCAGCCAGGTTTTGAGCAGAATTGATA
>JAAZNS010000135.1 GCA_012798185.1 Chloroflexota bacterium
ATGAGCCAGCGACCGTCTTTATAACACTCGAAACCCATCGCATTGATGGGTAAGCCTAATGAACGAGGGATAAAGGTGCCCTCTACCGGGGGTTGGAAATCAGTTTCACACACATGGTATTGCAAAGCGCCGGGTGCATAGTGCACCTTTGGGAAGAAGCGCTGCCATGCCGGGCGCGGTTCGGCAAACAATTCCAAAACATGGTTGCCCGGAATGGCTACAACAATCAAGTTCCCAGAAATGGTATGGGAAGTGCCATTTTTAATATAAGTCACCGTCCCACCGCTGCCATCCGGATACAGGTCGATGCGGGTCACTTTTGCCTGCAATTCGACATTCAATTGCTTCGCCATTGCCTCGGGCAAGGCGCCAATGCCGGTTTTGAAAGTTACCGAATCGGCGTTGAGATAACTTACCATCAGCGCCAGGAAAGCTTTTCGGGAGACATCATAGCCGTGGTAGGAACACATGGTTTCGAACATGGGGATTGCCCACCATTCAAACATTTCCTCGCTGATGCGGGTCTTAAAGAACTCTTCAAAAGTAACTTCATCATCTTTTCCGGGCGCTTGCTCCAAGTGGTATGGGTTTTTAAGGGAAGCCACACTGAGGAAATGAGGGATTAACTTCAGCATCGCCAGCCGCGCCCCCAAAGACACGCCGCTCCATCCCAGGTAGGAGGGGATTGAGAGAAAATTGGCGGAGTGCATTTTCCCATTGCGATAAATGGTGGTGATCAAACCCTCTTTCGATTTTACCAATTCGCCTTCTAAGCCCAGCTCGCGCACCATATCCAATAGAAATCGATCAGAGGTGGTGACGAATTTTGCACCGCCATCCACGCGAAAACCTTCCCAATCGATGGTGAACATGCGCCCGCCGACATAGTCGTTTTCATCGAGGATGAGGGTCTGTATGCCGGCTTTTTTAAGCTGAAAGGCAGCCGTCAATCCAGCAATGCCGGCGCCAATGATGATAGCATGATGAGTTGCCATAGCAGCCTCGCTTTCGATCAAAAATCAGGGGTTCGGAGAACCAATATAATCTTTATACTTGTATATCGGTGATTTCGATCCATTGTGCATTGGGTGACTAGCAGACATCCATTCGTTCCGATGTGCCTTTGTTTTTAAGGCGATACAGCGCAGCGGCTTCGTTTTGTTCAATAGCCGCTATCGGAACTTTCCTTTCTGTTTTAATATCCCCAATTCAACCATGATCCTCGCCATATATATGAGTATAGTGCAAAAAAAAAGTGGTAGCAAGTTAAAAAATTACGAATGTCTGCGCAAATAATAATTGATTATTCCACAAAATAAAAATGATTGCGTTAGTCTTATCTTATCCCCCATCCTCAACGATTACACCATGATATTAAATTTATACAACTACATCATCTCGAGCAATTTGGATTCCATCCTGATAAAATCCGAGGAGGATATTTTCCGCTCGATCCCTAATGGCACATCGATGATGTTTTTTATTTTTGAAGGCCGATCGGTTACGATTGCAATCCTGTCTGCCAGGAGCAGTGCTTCTTTCAAATCATGGGTGACGGCAATGATCGAAAACCGCTGCTTTAACCACCAGCAGTGAATATCTTTCATGATTTCCAGTTTGATCTTAATATCCAGGGAAGTAAATGCCTCATCGAGAATCAGTAAATCGGGATGGATAACCAAGGCGCGCGCCAGGTTTACTCTTTGGCGCATACCGCCGCTTAGCCGGGATGGCAGGTAATGAGAAAATCCTGTAAGCTTTAACGGGGAGAGTATTTCTTTTATTTCTCCTTCCGGATTTACAAACCGCAAATTTTCTTCTACGGTACGCCAGGGGATCAGACGGGATTCCTGGAAAACAAAACCAATCCTCATATGGTTGTGCTCAACCGTACCGGAAGTCGGTCTCTCTAAACCGGAGAGAATTCTGAGAAACGTCGTTTTACCACAACCGGATGGACCGAGGATCACCAAACGCTCGCCTTTGCCTAATTCGAGATTCCACTGTTCGAGTACCGCTAAAGAGCCAAACGATTTGGATAGATTTTTTACAGTCACACAAGCGTCCATCGCTGTGATAATCTCCGAAGAAGAATTTTCGTGATTCTTTCCATAGCAATACCCAGGGAAACAGCGATTAGGGTAATAGCCCACACCCTGGTAAAATCGATATTCATACGCGCCATCAAGATCTCTTCACCCAAGCCCTTACCGCCGCATAGATACTCTGTCACAAGGATTACTTTCCATGCCTGCCCAATGCTCACATCTAATATGGCGGCAATGAAGGGCATCAATGCCCCCAGGTAAATATCTTTAACAACATCCGCCCGACGAACCCGATACAACCGCGCCATTTCCAGCAGCTTTTCATCGAGGTTGCGCACACCGGAAACCGTGGTGAGAATGGAAACAGGGAGGAGGGAAATGGAGGCAATGAAAACCGGGCCTTTCCAACCGATGCCCCAGGTAAAAATGACCAACGTAAGCCAAGAAATGACCGGCACCGCCTGGATTACCATGATCGCTGGGCGGCAAATTTCGTAAATAGAATTGGATAATCCCAGGCTTAACCCCAGGGGAATTCCGATCAGGATGGTCAACGCCAGCACCAGCAGTACCTTCGAAAAAGTTTGCCAGGCGGCGATCAAGATTTCGTAGGATAGGAGCCCCTTTACGAACAGGCGCAGGGTATCCAGCGGCATGGGGACGATACTTTTGTTGATTATCCATGCCGCTGCCTGCCAGATCAGGATAATTAAAACGATCCCTGAAACAAAGCGTATCGCCGAAAGGAGAGCAGACGACGGCCGCGCCGGCTTTGTTTCAGGGGGGTTCGCCAGGGTCCGGTTGCCCTGCCCTGGCATCACCCGATCTCTACTGAACGAAAAAATCCTCATCAGGAATTTCCTTGATGCCCTCCGGGTAAACGGATTGCATGGTTTCGAGGAAATCGATCACTTCTTGCTTTACCTCGGCAGCCGTAACGTATTCGAACTTGATACGCTGGAGAGCGGTTTGCATCACCGGCGCGGGGATCGGCAGAATTTCCGCGCTGGCGCTTATCGCTTCGGTCACATTCTCATTGGCCCATTGCGTCGAATCGGAAAGGGTTTCCGCAACGGTTTGGGCTTCTTGGGGGCGATTGTTGAGAAATTCCCGGGTAACGAATAACCCGGCAATGGGGATACCCTGTTTGGCGCCGCTTATCTCCGACCAGTATTCCTGGTAATCCAGCACAACCTTGCCATTGTTGGCGGCCAGCGCCAGGGTAACGTAAGGTTCGGGCAGGGCGGCGAATTCGACCTTGCCTTCTTTGAACAATGCGGCAATTTCCTGTGCGGGAGCGTATGAAAAGGTTACGTCTTCATCGGGGGTGATGCCTTCTTTAGCCAGGGCATAACGCGTCATTACGTCGGCGGTTTGACCTTTGCCCTCGGGGGTATAGAGGGTTTTCCCTTTCAAGGAATCCCACCCGGTAAATTCGCTATCATTGGCGGCGATCAGGTAAAAGACTTTCCATTCATGAACGCCCAACAAAACTAAATCGATGCCGGAGGCGGCCAAATTTACGCCGTTAGTTATGGGAAGAACGGCGAAATCAGCCTGACCGCCGGATAACAAGCCGATCGCCTCGTCGACGGTTTTCCAGTATTGCACGTGGATGGCAATATCGCCATGGACGTTTTGGCTGGCAATTCCGGCCACCGGAATGACGGCCGGTCCCATCGGATTGATCAGATTGACTTCGGTGACGGGGGGTAATGCGGTTACTTCGGTTTGGGTTTCTTGAACCGGCGAAGAACAACCGGTGATGGCTACGATGAGCAGTAATGATACGAGAAATAATCTTCTACCGTTTAACATTGTGGTTTTGTATCTTTTGAATATGAAGATTGTGACACTCTTCAACTTCCTTATCCCGTACCTTTCCCCTCTTCGTTCATGAAGAGGGGAAAGGTGATCAGGGGCAAGGGTTTAAATGACCTCCCCTTTATGATCGATGCCCGGTCAATTTATTTGCGTTATATGGTAACTTTGCCTCGTTCTGTATAGGTTGTATGCAACAGCTTGTGGCTGAGATGCCCGCAAGGACCTTCGGTAAGGAAATCGGTATAGAGCTTTAAAACCGCCGGATTCTCATGCGATTTGCGGGTGGCATAAGCGCTGTCTTCGGAATAGATGGCGTTGGCCCGCGCCTGCCGGATTGCCATGCTGGTGGGGATAGGTTGACCGCCGCCGCCGATGCAGCCGCCCGGGCAGCCCATAAATTCGATGAAGTGGAAGGAGGCCAATTCGCCGCCGGCTTTGATGTTTTCCATGACCTTTTTGGCGTTCGCCGTACCGTGCGCCACGGCTACCTTGAGTGTAGCGCCGTTAAGCCAATCCCAACTGGGAACGATATTCTTGAACATATCCTGAACCGGACCGGTCTTGGGGATGGTCACTTCAGCTTTGCGTACACCTTCCATGCCGCGTACCGGTTGAATATCGGCGTGGGTGAAGAACTTCTCCACCGGTTCGCCTACAACCAGTTCGATCACGGTACGTAAGGCGGCTTCCATTACGCCGCCCGTGGCAGCAAAGATCACGCCCGAACCGGTGGCTGTACCGAAGGGATCGTCGAAATCCGATTTGGGCATTTTCGGCAGGTCGATGCCGGCTTCTTTACACATCTTCGCCAGTTCACGCGTGGTGAGGGCATAATCGACGTCTTGATAACCGCTGTCGAAGAATTCGGGGCGGTTGCATTCGAACTTCTTCGCCGAGCAAGGCATCAGCGATACCGAAACGATATCCTTAGGATCGATGCCGCGTTTCTGGGCATAGAAGGTTTTAATGATCGCGCCGAACATCTGCTGCGGCGATTTGGCTGTGGAGACGTTGGGGATGTATTCCGGGTAGAAATGCTCCAGGTATTTCACCCAGCCGGGGGAGCAGGAGGTCAATTGCGGTAGAGCAACCGAGGGATCTTTAGCCACTAAGGCTTTATACAGGCGGATCAACAACTCGGTGCCCTCTTCC
>JAAZNS010000136.1 GCA_012798185.1 Chloroflexota bacterium
ATTTGGGCATTAGGGCTGTCATTCTGAGCGCAGCGAAGAAACTGACAATAGATTCTTCGTCGCCATTTGGGCATTAGGGCTGTCATTCTGAGCGCAGCGATGAAACTGACAATAGATTCGTCGTCGCCCTTCGGGCTTCTCAGAATGACAATGGGAGGGAGGGGTTCCTCAGAATGACATGGGAAAGAAAGGCTGATACGAATGACAATGGGAGGGAGGGGCTCCTCAGAATGACATGGGAAAGAAAGGCTGATACGAATGACAATGAGAGGGAGGGGCTCCTCATAATGACATTGTGAAGATCACTACGGAAAGACAAGAATTGCATCTTTGGATAATTTTTTCCAAGAGCCGAAGAAAGGAAGAAAAAGCCAGGGATTGCTCCTGGCTTCCTGTTTTTCTGGGTTCTTAATGATAACTCACATTATCCTTGCCGCTGCACCTGGCGGATGACCATCACTACCTTGCCTTGAATATCCACCACAGAAGGATCATCCACATAGATAGGAGCCATGGTAGGGTTAGCGGGCTGCAGGCGCACCCGCCCGTTTTCAAGGAAGAAATATTTCAGAGTAGTCTCATCACGGTCATTGAGCCAAATGGCGACCAGGTCGCCGTTACGCACTTCCTGAGCGGGTTTCATGATGACAATATCGCCGTCGAAGATCATAGCGTCAATCATCGAATTACCCTGCACCTCCAGGGCAAACAGCTGTTCGCCTTTCTCACGGGCGGGCAACAGGCTGCGCGCCACGTCTACCATCGATTCGGCGTCGTAGTAAGAGAAATCGGAAGGCGGCACCGGCACCGGCTCTGACGCTACGATGCGCCCAACCACCGGCACGCGCAGCAATTCATCTACCTCCTGGCGCACCAATTGGGCAGTCTGCCGGATGGTGGAAGTCACCGCTGTACTCACTCCCTCTGTCTCGCCAGCCGGCTTGAGCAGGCGGATTCCGCGGGAGACACGCCCATCTCGCTCGATATAACCCATGCTTTCCAGTTGGTCTAGATAATAGTTGACCACTGAGGTGGAAGAAATCGCAGCTTTATCGCAGATTTCGCGGATGGAAGGGGGATAACCAAATTGCGTGTGGAAGCGTTCCAGAACCTCCAGAATTTTCCTCTGGCGGTCTGTGAGACCTTTTGCGCGGCGTCTTGCCATCATAAGCTTTACTCCCAGGAACCGTAAACAAGTACGTTTGTGCTAATAATATAACAGAACAATCGTTCTATGTCAAGGGGGGGAAAGAAGCTGTCGGCTCTCAGCAATCAGTTGATAGTTAAAACACATGGAAAAAAGCAATATTTAGCCGAAAACTGAAAACAAATAACTGCAGACCAAATTCTCTGCGCACTCTTCGTCTCTGCGGTATGTCTTTTTTACCCATTGAATCGCTGATTACGCTGAGGTAAATTATCGCACTGAATTTAGCGTAATCGGTGTAATCAATCAGCGATCCCCCTGCCCAAAGGAATTAGCTTAATGTTATCAGCAAAAACCGTTCATTTATAACTAAAGGTTTTTTGCTAATAACATACAGTTTTTTTCTCTAAATTCGTAACAGTTCGTTAAACTAAAAAAAACCACTGATTACTGCTGCCTAAAATGTACAACCAACCATTGAAAAAAGAAAGCTGTAAAATCTCCCAAAATGGTTCTGCTGTAACTAGAAATCTACCACAAAGTCGCTAAGACATAAAAATTCATAAAAAATATTTCGTGTCTTTGTATCAAAACGATAAGATAGAATTTTCTGTAGACTCATAATCCGAAAAATAAAACTAGCTTTTATGGTTTTCTTCGTCTGGCTGCCCTGTTACTCCACTTTACGGCAAATACGATCCAGCCAGCTGATCGCACCTGTAACTGTGATCAAGGGCGGTTTGCCGTTCAATAAACTTTCACATTTGTACCCATTTTCTTCACTGAACACTTTATCAAACCATGTGGCATTAGATAAGATGGCGGTTTTAATCGACCCGCTTAATAAATACTCATTTATTGAATCCCGATATTCTTTGGTGATTTCATCAACTTTGCCATTATTATCAGATGCCAGCTCGATATCGCCCATTGAGGAAACGTGATAATGGATTGGTTTATTGGTTAAATATAATAGATACGACGAAGTCGGGATAAAGATTGGGTCTTCGGAAGTGCTGATTATTTTTAATATTCTATTCCCAGCTTTTATGGAAGTGGGGTTGGGTATTTGTGAGCGAAAATCATAACGCAGCCCCAAAAATTGAAGGATTATTGCAGCCGATGCCAAATAGTAGATGCTATTGTGCCACTGGATATGATCTCGTCTGGAATTTAGCAGGGTTACAATTCGCTGAAATGCTTCCATTCCAACCACCGCAAGTGCTGCTGCCATGGACAGCAATCCATTGACATATCCCCATTGTTTGGACATCGAAGCAAGACTCATCAAACATAGCGGCAGTAAAAAAGAAAACCCAAACAATACTTCATCGAATAAAATTTTTCTTTCCTTAACCCGAATGAGCAAAATAACAGCCAGAACCATAATACCAATAATCCAGGGAAATTTAGAAAGAATGTGTTGGGTCCAGAATTCATGCGTAATCACATTGATGGAAATGGGATGGGCAGCGGGGATAACGTATGTGTAAAGCCAAAACCATCCTTTTGAAATATTATTCATAACCATGACAAACATAATCCACAATATGGAAAAGGATACCCCCAGAAAAAGTGCTTTCATCCAACGGCGGTTTAATAATAAATATATTAGAATAAACGGGAGAGCAGCTATAGCTGTTTGCTTGGTGGTATAGGAAAAAAATAGAATAAATCCGGCGACTATGCCAACCAATTTCTCGTGTTTGGTTCGAGTCACACTCAGCAGATAAGCAAATAATAGCAGGCTAACGAAAAGCATATCAACTCTGCCTAAATCGAACCAATATCCGGTCACGCCATAACTGGCTGCAAACAAACCTATCGCCGTGACGCTGAAAACGGGAGATATTTGGCGCTCGCGACACAAGCTATAAATGGACACAAAGGCAAGCTGGGAAGCCATGAATGATACCAGCCGCATTGAAAACATGATCTGCCCAGTAATTTTTGCCAATAGAGCAGTGGTATAGTAATAAAGTGGCATTAATATAGTGGGGATAAAATCGTAACTTGGCG
>JAAZNS010000137.1 GCA_012798185.1 Chloroflexota bacterium
GCTGTATTTTTGAATGAATGCAGCCATCTCCGCTTCTATACCCAATGGATTAAGCTGCACACTATCGCAAGGTAATCGCGTGGCAAGAGCCTGGCGCATCGCAGAACGAGCAATTTTTCCATCGCTGTTCACTTTGACATTAAGATAAACCACTACCCGGTGATTCGTTCGTCCAGCCTCATTCATGCCGGCATTGATATGCTGGCGCGCCCAGCGCACATAAGCTGGTGAAGACATAGCAGTCAAGATTGTACCGTCGCCTTCACGCCCCGCCAGGCGTAATGTTTTTTCCCGCATGGCTCCGATATACAGCGGCGGAATTTGTGCGGGTATCACTTTCATTTGAACTTCATCCAAATTCACTCGCTCGCCGTGCGTGGTAACCATTTCACCGTGCAAGAGCTTGCGTACTGCTCTCACCGTTTCAGTCAATGTCTTTAGGGGAGATTTTGATTCTGCCCCAATTTGTGTCATCCAGGTTGCCACGCCATATCCAAAGCCCGGCATGAAACGATCAGGGTAAGCCCGTGCTAGGGTGGTGATTTCCATAGCTGCGAACAACGGATTATAAGCTGGGGCAGGTAAGAGCCCAATACCGACTTTTAGTTTGTTTGTCGATGCGAGCGCTATTGCAGCTGAGGTAAAAGCGCCAGGGAGGAAACAGTCATCCCATAGCCATAATTCTTCGAAGCCGGCTGCTTCGGCTCGGCGGGCGTAATCTGTTAATGTCTCGGGCGGGAATTTCGGGTGAAAAATCACTCCAAGGGTTGGAATAGTCATAGCTTCCTTATCTTTTGTTTAAATTAAAAAACCTGGTCATTATATGATTTCAAGGGCTTTAATCGATACTTTAATGGTTGATATATGGTCCAATATCATGCGGTTTTTTTTAATATATCCGCATTGATATGTTCATCGAATTATGGACAATAAGCGCTCAATGATTCTTTCATCTCTTCAGCCGATTTGACTTCCCAGCTTCCATCTATGTAACTGACTGTCCCCTTTACAGTTCTAGAAATTGGTTGTTCGTTTTGGTTATTGATGAGCTGCGATTCTGTATAGCTTTGATATTCGACCCAGGTTTCGATGCTGACGACTTCTTGAAGATCGATCGGGTTTAAAGGAACTTCGGTTTTCCCCTCCTGCAAATCGTTGACTTTTATCGTACCGCACCTGCCGACCATCTCTGCATTGACCCAATATGTGAGCCATTCTGTATCCCAGCGGTGATTCTGCTCGATTGCTTCGCGCAGTTTGTAAGCAATATTATCCATTTCAGCGGATGGGAATTTACCTTCGTTAATCGTTTTTGTAAGATCGTACTTGTTGGGTTTTGAATTTAGCCCGCAACCTGTAATGATTATCACAGCGAAGATAATTAGAATAAACCAAGCAATACGATATTTAATAAATTTACTTAAATAGTCGATTTTCATCTCAATGTCTCCGATAATCAATTAGGGATTTTTTTTAACCTCTCAGCCGGCTTGGGTGACTCTCTGCATTTGAGTTGTGCAGGCGCTCGGTGCCAGCAAATACCTCCAATGTGGAGTCTTTCCACTATAACTTGAACCGTTACGATTTTTTATATTACCATGAATAAAGGTTGATATTGGCGGATAATTATAAAAAAGAGATATGAACTAACAAGCTTGATAAGAAAGCTAATGGAGATTCTCATTTTAATATTCTATCTCTTTTCAATTAGCCCCTGATCCGATTTCTCCAAAGCGAAGCGGCGATTTTGCGGCGATCAAGAAGCCAATCGCCGATGGTTGGGATGAAAGGACAAAAATGAAAATCATAGCGCGTTCGAGCTGACCAATAATTTTCCCACTCTTTTCAAATCCTATCCTTGTGGGTGAAGTATGTAATTTTAATGTGCTACCTCGGGATATTTCCTCATCGATTTGTTCTTTGACAAATGGCTCCACACCAAAGCCTACTATGAGATTGCCGACATGGGTTGTGATAATAAAGCCCGAAAGTAGAATTGAAATGATATCATAATACCCTCCTATTGCATGATGCCAAATACTTGAAACGGCTTGATCCTTAATATCATTAATAGTGAATGCCAGGACGATAAAAATTTCGATATGAAGAAATTGGTCAACGATAAAAATCCATAATTTAGCAGGAGAAAATTTAATCTTCACGAAATCAAGGCACAAATGGGTAGTAAAAATCAAGACAGGGATAATCCACAACTCCCAGAAACCCGTCAGTAAATAACTGAATAATGCCGCAGTTACACAATGTCTGATCAGGATGCCAAACTGCTCTTTGCTCTGGGCTTCTTTGTCAGTTTGTATTAAGAAATCGGAAATCACATACGCAGCAAAGAGGGAGATGACTAATTGGATTTGGTTCATTCTCTTATTCCTCAAACAACAATTCTGAAATTAACCGCTTATTCGGGTGTCCAAAATATATTAAAAGACTGTATATCCAATTACAAGCGATTTGACTTGGTTTAAGTTCTATTTTGGAATTTCATCGTTTTCTCATTGATCTTCAAAATGCTTAATTGCCGCAGAAACTGCATTCCATTTAGCGCGATTGAGATGCTGAGCAATTGCTTGCTGACTAATTTTTCCCTCAAGCCATGATGAGGTTATTTCTCCTTGCTTCCAGCCAAGAATTGCCCCACAAGCCACACAGGCTTGACGGGGTGTCCAATCCTTTACAATGGCATCAATTAATTTAACCAGAACATCGATTGTATTTATATCCAAAGCACCGATGGCGGAATCTGATTTTATGTTCATCCGTATATTACGGGGCTTTTCATCCAAACCAAGACCTGATTGACGAAAAGCTTCTCCATCACCGGTGCGGGTTTTTTCTGAAGGCAGGAAATCGACAGGTCCAATCCCGATAGCGAGGCGAGTATCTATCGATGGCAGCGCCATTTGTGAAATGGAGAATGCTCGAAAGAAAAGTGCAATGCGCAGGGATGATTTCGGTTTATTTAGGACGAATTGCCAGCTATCGCCGCGAAATATGTCAATTTTTGGCGAAACGCTATCTTTAAAATATTTTGGGGTTTACTGGTATGTAATGTAAATAATGCCTGATAACGCAGCGCGTTGCCTTGAAGACAATCTCGAAAAACCGACTACGTCACCGGTAATAACAGCGAATGTTTGTCTCTGTTGATTTAACATATTTTGTCTATCATTAATTAACTTAACTTTTGACATAAACAAGCATATCCAATTGTATTATTGGAATACAAGCGAATTTGCTTGTGGTGATAAAGCGCTGATTATTGATTAATCCAGGTGATTAGCGTGGTATGTTATTGATATCGACTTTTGACTTAAGGTTGGTCAAATTCACATTAACTTAGAATAAGTAGATTGTCATCTGTCGCTGGCACGCACCCATGCCCACCACCGCCATACGATCTCTATTCCCACCAATGACGCGTTTGATACCATCCAGGTTAATGGGAACGCTGACAACAGAATTGTCTCCCGTATCAATCGCTGGCGAACCAGGCTGCAGGCGCAGGTTGCCGGGCATGATGAACAAGAGGTCAGCATCGATATTGTTCCCAATATTCATTCAACAGGCGGGGATCCAGCTTCCCGAGCTGTCATATCCTTGAATGCCGCTGCTTGTTTCACAACAACAGCTGCCTGAATAAAAAGAGAAGCTCAGTGCTTGATAAATTTTTAGCCCATTTGACTGCCTGGGAAAATGTCGCCATGTCGACTCACAATCTGGCTCTGAGCGCATTGCTTTTTCTGAGCCATGAAGTGCTAAAAAATACCTTTTTTATATCAGTCAGTTCAGGGGAAAAAAATAAAATATTTACTGGCGGTTCTTTCAAAGGCTGAGGTTAAACGAGTGCTGCATTTTGCAGCTGTCAATCTGATTAAAGGCAGCCCTAAAAGGTGGCTGATCTTATTAACTTTTCTGCGAATGCCGCGAAGTTAGTTCCGGATAACGAGAGGCAGGTATATCTTGAACATATTGACGGTAACCACCACCTCATCCGGGCTCAGACTGGGCAGGTTGAAGCTGTCGGTCACGGTGATGGAGTAGCCCCAGGTTCTGCTGCCAAACCGCAAGCTCTGCTACATGCCGGAGCAAGTGTCCGCTGGATGCGCGCGTTGGGCGGCAGTTTGTAGGGTAATTCTGCTTCTCTCTAACCCGGGTCTTCCATTATCATTTTCCCATCACCATGGGCAGGTAGATTTGTCTGGGTGTAGTGAGTTGAATAAGAAGGGGATAATCCTTCAATAGCAAGTTCTCGATGATCAAGGTATCACCATCATCGTGAGTAATAAGGGATTGTTTAATGCTGTGCAATGGATCTAATCCTGTCGCCATATATCCGCCAAAGCCTGGTAATTCAATACTCGTGTTGACCCCAGGATCTTCATCCACTGCAATGCCATCATTCCATAACGCTACCAGATAGCTCTCATTGGGTAAAGAAAACGTGTAACTGACTACATTGGTAATTGTAGTACTAATCTCGACCGGGAATTGTGTAACACCAGCCCCGGAATAAATGGTGGATAGATTACGGATTACGGTAAAGGCTCTCGGCACATACGGTGTAGTGCCAGCACCGGCCACCAGACCCAAACCCAGGTTAATGATTGTACCGCGCGCAAGGTACTTGGGCACCGTATATTCCGTGTGCATAGGAAACCCGGCATGCCCGCAGTTATACCCGGGACTGCACCAATAGATTTCGTCTGCGCGAAATGTGCCGGTGAAGCCATTGGCATAGGCATCCCTTTGAAAATTCCGCACGATCTGGGGGTAAGCGTAGTAATACTCGCGGTGCTCTTCATGCTCTGGGGATGTGCCAAACATCGGGTGGAATGAAATCACATCTACCAACGGCAGAACATCTGATTGGATGATCGTGTTGATGTACGCCTGGCAGTAGGGATTCATCAGGTAGGAAACAGCCCCAACAACCACCTTTGCCTCGGGATCCGCGGCGCGGATCACTGGCACAGTGCGCCGGATCAGTTCGACATAATCCTCCGGCTCGATAAACTGGAAGGAGGTTCCCATGTTGTCCGGCTCGTTCCACAATTCGTAATAAGCAACGCGGCCTTTGAAGTGATCGACGATAAAATGAACGTAATCCAGGTAACGTTGAATCTCCTCTTCGGTGGTGAATCGGGAAGGGATGGGGTGCCAGCCGGTGGGGTGGTTATCTTTATCCCAAAAACTGAGGCCAAAGACAACATACACCCCATTTTCTCCCAACAGATCGATCCAGGCGTCATCGATCGGTTCGATGGTGTAATCCGAGCGGCTCCAATCGATTGGTTCCTCGTTTTCGTTGAGGTAGATATGCATTCCTTTGATGCCCTGCTCGAAAACCTCTGCCTGCTGATAGTCTCTGAACGCTTCGTAGTCCATACCTGACTGGTGTGGCGTGGCGGTACTGCCGGAGATATGGTTTTCCAACAGATCAACCGATTGTTTGGTGCGAATCGTAACGATAAGGTTGCTGTTACCCGTCTGAAGGATCATCTCCGCGCCAGAGCCGCTGGTTGGAAAGGAGAAAGAGCTTGTGTTGCCGCCCGAATCAGTGGCGGTGGCCGTCAGGTGCGGGCCGGTAAAGGCTGATCCTTTGTCGAAGACGAAATAACCCGATGCGTTTGCCTGTACAACCCCCTCGAACGTGCTGCCCTGATCCTCCTGATCCGAAAAAATCTCCACGCGACAACCCGGGCAGGCAGATCCCATGATCGTCCCCGAGGTCAACACAAATGCCGTGATGCGAGGCGATGAAATGCCGCCATTACTGCCATCCACCAACTCGATTCCACCCCCATTTCCGAAGATCCGGTTTTGGGTGATGGTGTTTCCCTTCGATGCCGGGGTGTGCATAATGATTCCCGCAGATAGATTGTGGGCGATGAGATTGCCTGGACCGACGATGTTGTCGCTGGCTCCATCATGGAACCAGACGCCGTTGATATCATTGGGAATAGGTGTTGTTCCATCCCGCCCGATGCCGATCCAGTTCTCCTGGATGGTGTTATGGCTGGTCTCAGTGGTGCAGCAGCCCTGAATTCCCATCGTGTTTCCGCCAATCACGTTTTCCAGGATCAGATTGTGGTGAGCCGCATTGAGGTGAATGCCATCTCCACCGTTGCCCCAATCGAGTTTGCTGGTAGGGTCTACGCCGATCAGGTTGCCCTGGATGGTGTTCGAATACGTGCCAATGCCGATCATGGCAATCCCTGCCTGGGCATTTTTGCTCACCAGGTTGCACTGCCCAAATGGGCCGCTGCCCAGGTTCGGATCACCGCCAATCCAGTTATGCGCGCCAGAAATCCCAATGCCATGGCCGGGGAAGTTGACGATTTGCAAGCCACGCACCGTTACGCCGTTGGCTTCGATGTCTAGCCCGCTTCCTTGGCCGTTGATGGCGCTCCCATCCAGGATCACCCCGGCATTACTGGCGTCAATGGTTAGGTTATCCTGGGTGATCGTTGGCAGAGAGCTGGTCAATGCAATTGTCACCGGGCTGGATGGGGGAAATACTGAAGGCGAAAAGATTACTGTATCTCCATTTGAGGCATTGAGCAAAATATCACGTAAGCTGCCAGGCCCTGCATCTGCATTGTTTGTTACCATCCATTGACTTGTCGGGGCAGGATTAAAATTTACGCTTGGGTTTGTGACAAGAAAAATGACTACAAGGGTTGAGACGACATTGACGGCATAACGATAATGAAATTCCTTTTTTATCGGCAACATAGACGTCCTCCTGCTAACCTGAGACCAACGTCTAGCGCTTCACCTGCACCCGAGGGCGCAGCCCGAAGGGTGTCAGGCGGAAGCACATGTTAGGCACCCTTCAAAGAACACTATTTACTTGCCACGATAAACGCTCGTCCTTCCTTTTCGGGTTCATCTAACGGCGTCTTCAAGTCTTGAATCCGAGCAAAGTAGACATCCTTCCACCCAACTCCAAGCAGCGCATCTCGTACCTTCTCCAGTTCAAACATAGTGTTGAAGGCGGTTTCGTCAAATCGCTCATAGAGACCATCGGGCAATCGAAGAAACCCGCTGATTTTTATCCAGGCTTTATCACTTTGTCCGTCATAAATACCACGATTGATGATGAGCACGTCTTCATCGCTGTCATCTACCTGGATACTGTTCCAGCGTCGCAACCCGCGCCGCGTATTCAAGTCGAAGATGAAGTACCCATCGCTGACCGCATAGACACATTGAAAACATCTTAGCAATGCCTGTTCGTTTTCGAGATGGTTGAGCGAATCATACGTAGAAACGACTAACCCAAAGCGCTCGTCCAGTGTGAAGTCGCTTGCATCACCTTGTATGAATCTGGCTTGACCAGATTCAATGTACTGTCGAGCATTTTCTCGAGCGTAACTGAGCATCTCTTCTGAAAGGTCTAGCCCAATAACCTGATACCCATTCTCTAAAAAGTGGACTGCGAGAAGGCCAACGCCACAGCACAGATCAAGAACAGATTTATTCTTTTTACCAATCGGCGTGGCAGCATAGAAATCAAGAATAAGGGGAGCAGCTTGCCTGGTGAAGCCAGACCATCGCATGTTGTATACTCGGGCAAAGCCCTTACTGTATGCTTGCATCCGACACTCCTGCGGACTTATGGAAGTTTAGCCGCCTAACTATTAATTATACGGACTAAAAATCCGCTGTAGCTATACCGTATAACCAACCAATAATCGTATGTTATATCGCTATTTCACTTAAACCTTTCAATAACCAATACTACCCTTTATATAAAAATTATACCCGCCTGAGTTTCTCATTTTAGGAAAAAAACAGCAAATTTACTCGTAAAAAAGGCATTTTGAGGACACTAACGAGAAAAAATAGAAGGGGGATGAGCTAAAATTGAATATATGACATTCATCCGAAAAGTTAAAACAGCA
>JAAZNS010000138.1 GCA_012798185.1 Chloroflexota bacterium
AACCGGAGTGATCAGTGTTGACTAACTCAGCCAATAAAGTCATCCTCGTTCTATCCGACGGATTGCGTTACGATGTTGCTGTTCAAAATATGGGTTTTCTCGGGCACTTGGTGGAATCCCGCCTGGCAAGCCTCTATCGCGTAACTGGTGAGCTGCCCACCATGTCCCGCCCAATGTATGAGACCGTGCACACCGGGCTGCCGGTAATGGCGCATGGCATCTATTCGAATCAAGTGGTGCGCCGCTCTAACCAGCCTAATCTCTTCCAGGTTGCAGTGGATGCCGGTAAAACAACAGCAGCAGCAGCTTATTTCTGGTTTTCTGAGCTTTACAACCGTGTACCCTACGACCCCATCAATGACCGGGAAGTAGATGATCCATCCTTGCTTATCCAGCATGGTCGGTTTTATACCCAGGATGAATTTCCCGATATCGAATTGTTTCAAATCGCCGGTATGTTAGTGCGCCGCTTTCAGCCCGATTATTGCCTGGTGCACCCAATGGGTATGGATGATTTGGGGGAGAATTTCGGCGCCGATTCGATTCAGTATCGAAAAAATGCCATCCGCCAGGATGTATTGCTGGCAAATCTGATTCCCGAATGGATGTCCACGGGTTACAACATTCTGGTGACCGGAGACCATGGAATAACCAGCGACTGCATGCATGGCGGAACCACCCCCGATGTGCGTACAGTGCCTTTATTCTTAATCCGACCGGATAAGACCGGCGAGGGTGATACCGGTCAAACCATTTCCCACCTGCAGCTGGCACCAACTATCTGTAAGTTGATGGGCATATCCGTCCCCGAAACAATGAAAGCTGCCCCTATCGTTTAATATCCATATAACGGCGGGTAGCTTTTGCTAACCTTCGAACCCCTTCTTCGATCTGGTGAGGCGGGTGCATGGTGAAGTTCAGGCGCATATGCCGGTAAGATTTCTCCCCAGGGTAGCAAACGGAACCAGCCAGGAACTTAACCTTCTCTTCCAATGCGATAGGATAGAGCTCGTTGGTCGACAATCCCTCAGGCAGCTGCAGCCAGATGAATAATCCCCCGTGCGGAGGCTGCCAATGGCAGTCAAGCGGCATATATTTTTCCAGAGCTGCCAGCATGATATCCCGGCGCTGGCGGTAGATGCGGCAGGCACGATGCAGATGCGATTGATATCTGCCGACGGTAATATAGGCTTCCAGGGCGCGCTGAATCAAATCTGAGGTGCCCAGGTCGGTGACGGTTTTCCATTCCACCAAGCGGTCATATATCGGACCATCAGCAACGATATAACCGAGACGTAAACCGGGCATAAGCATTTTTGAAAATGTTCCGGAATAGATCACCCTGCCTTCTTGATCCAGGGCTTTCAAAGCTGGCTGCGAGTGGCCGTCGTAATGCAAATCGCCGACGAATTCATCTTCCAAAATAGGGACGTCATATTGAGCTGCCAGGGTCAATAACTGCCGCCGCCGTGCGCCGTTCATGATGGTCCCAGTTGGATTCTGATATGTGGGAATGGTATAGATCAAGGTCGGCTTGGCGGTTGATAATTCCACTTCCACCCGGTCGATCTGCATCCCGTTTTCATCTACCGGAATGCCCACAATTTCCACCCCCAGCGAATAGAAAACATCAATCATTGAAGGGTATGTTGGGCTTTCGACCAGCACGCGGTCTCCCGGACGAAGCAGCAAGCTGGCGGTTAACGATAACGCCTGCTGTGAACCCGTGGTGACTAGGATATGGTCTGCCTGGGTAAGAATACCCTGATCTGCCAGGATGTGAGCTATGGTCGCACGTAAAGGCAGGTATCCCGCCCGGTCGCCGTAACCCAGGGCATTGATATTATCCCGCCGAAGCACATCTGCCAGCGCTTTGCGGAAATCATCGGCAGGGATGAGCTCAGGAGCACCCACCCCGCCGGCAAACGATATCAAATCTTCCGGCTCGGGCGCAAGGGCAGACAGGCGGTTGCGTTCCTCCTGAGCTGGCAGTCGTACAGTATGCCAAAGTATTTGCTGCCAAGACGGCCAGTGTTCAATCGTTTCACTTTTGGCGTAATCGGTTTGTACACCCCCCAAAGAACGGGCAACGAACGTTCCGGCGCCCAGCCGGGTATATACCAACCCATGGGCTTCCAAGTCGGCATAGGCATTGGCAACGGTGATGCGATTGACACCCAGGCTTTGGGCAAGCTGGCGCGTAGCAGGCAGCCGTGTATCGGGGGGCAGACCCCCGCTGGTTATTTCCCGGCGAAGGAAACTCTCGATCTGCTGGTAGAGCGGAATTGGGCTTTCCCGATCGAGCGGGATGCGCATGATTCTCCTCCTGTAACCAATTATTAGCGGGAAGGTGGTATGTTAAATATATTTGATATATTATAATTTCGATAGAGCCAATAAACAGGTCCTGTTTCAATTATCCAATATCAGTACATGTTAGTCTTACCCATCTGCCAATTTCTTCCCGATGAAAAAGCCGATTGTCCCAAACAAGGTGAAAAACCGACCGTGATCCTTCACATCACTGAAACCCGCCCTGGGCATGATTTCCATCAACGAATCCTTGGGCTGGTGACCCAAGGGGATTAACAAATTTATCATATGCGACGCGAGATGCCCCATTTGTCCCCGGGAGGCAGCAAAATCGGCAATGTGTACTTCGCCGCCCGGTTTCAAAACACGAAAAATTTCTTTAAACGTGAGCACCTTGTTCTCTGCGGAAAGGTGATGGATCATAATGCTGGATAAAACCCGGTCAAATTCGTCGTCGCTGTAGGGCATATCGAAGGACATGGCTTTATCGAAGGTGATCTGCATCCCCGATTTGGCTATTTTCTTTTGAGCAACTGCCAGGATTTTCTCGTCGCCGTCCAGCCCAACCACCTCCACCTCCGGATTAGCGAGTTTAATCATCACAGCCAGTGTACCAGTACCGCAGCCAACATCTAACACACGCTGTCTGGGTGCCAATCTTGCCTGCTCAATCAGGCGCCCTTTAAATGCCGCTTCACGCATTGCCAAATGCATGAGCGGATCATACAGAAAAGTCAGCGAGAAGTTCCCCATCGCCGGAATGTAATCATCATTTTGCGACATATTAATCCTCGTAGAAAAGATCAAAGGTAAAGAGTGGCGTTTAGTGAGCGACGAACAGCTTTCAGTTTCTTACTGTCGTCCGTTCGTTATTTATTCAGCTGAAATGATCGATTTCAATTTCCTGTCTTCCTGATATATATTATCACGGCGTCGTCATTAATTCTTAGGGTGAACGATGACCAACGCCAGTTTTGCTGCATATGCATCCAATTCCTCCCGGCTGGGATGGCGGGATAATCCATCCATTTCCAATATTCTGCCCACCATCGCCGGGTGCTTTTTCAGGCGGTATTCCAGGAAGTCCGCAATACGCAAGGGATCAGCGACGATTTCTGCCATGCCTAATATTTTTGTGCGTTTAACCTGTAGTTCCACTTCCGGATAAGCCAGGATATTGCGCACCCAATCCGCCTGCATGCCGCGCGCCGAGCCCAGATAATAATCCTCATCAATTTTCTCATATTGCAGCGGCGTGATCCGCGGCAGCCCGGACTTGCGTCCGCGGGTGGTGAGCAGCAAAATGATCCACCCCAGCAGATATGCCAGCGGGCTATGATAGAGACGCAGAATCACATGCTTGGGAGGTTCTGAAAATTTTTCCATTATTCCCTTGAAATTATTTACCGCAGAAAATCCATCGAAGCTGCCAGGGCTTGTACGACTGCTTCGATCACCCGCTTATCGGTGATCATTAATGGGTGAAGCAGCACATGAAATGCCTGATTATGCGCATATTCCATGATTGAGCTATGGCTGGGAAATACCATTAAATCATAGGGCGTATAGTATGAAAATACATCCACTTTATGAAAAGGATCAGGGTCAGCATTCAGGTCGTTCAATAAATCGCTGCCCGGACGCATTTGACGGCAGGCAATCTGGGGGCGAAACCAGGCGGTTAATGTGCCATGATGCGGGCCAGAAATGGAAATAAAACGCCTGATAATCTCTTTTCCGCCCAGCCGCTGCAAAAAATAGCGCGCTGCCAGCGCCCCCATGCTGTAAGCCACCACATCGATCTTGTCTGCCCCGGTTGCCAGGATCAATTCGCAGGCAGCCACTCTCACCTGTTCTCCCATCTTTTCAATGGGAATCGAGCCATCGGCAGGAATGATATCCATGGCAACGACCGGGGAAAAGCCATGCTTCAGCAATGCCAACTGCATGGCTCTCATCCGCCTGCCGCTGTTATCGATGCCGTGAATGAGCAGTACAGGGTTAATGATGCCCGGCAGCCTCCGCTGCCTCTGCTTCGTCTTTAGTTTTATGGATCGTCCCATCCGGGTGGTTGGGCGGGGAGTAAATCGTATAGAGTTTCAATGGCTTATTTTCTGAGGCGTTAATCACATTGTGGATTGTACCTGCCGGCACCACAACAGCATCGCCTTCGTGCACCAGGTGTTCCTCTTTATCGTTGAAAACGAATTTGGCAGAACCTTCCTCGATGCGGAAAAACTGATCGACGGTATCGTGAACCTCCCTGCCGATCTCTTCGCCGCCTTGCAAACACATAACGACCAATTGGGCATGTTTACCGGTGAAAATCACCCGCCGGAAATAATTATTTTGCTCTGTTGTTTTTTCGATTGGGCCTACATAACCTGTCATATTATCCATCTCCTTTAGCTGCATACCTGTACAGTTATTTAAGCCAAAAATGATATATTTCATTATACATGATATTATTCTAATGGTTTATCAAGGGGTGATCCGATAAATTCATACTATCTTCCCCGGTTTTCTTCTCCCCTGCTTATTTATCCGCTTCCAGGCGTTTTATCATTTCCTGAATGCGCCGCTGGCGTGTTGCCGTCCTTTTGGCTTGGGCGATCCACCACAGGGTTTGTTTCTTTTGTGAATGAGATAAACGTTCGAATTGTCGTTGGACTATCTCATCGGCTGCCAGCGCTTCCTGCACATCGGGTGGAACATTGGAAGTATCCCCGCTCCGGATGGCAGCATCCCATTCCCCATTCTGGTGAGCTTCTTCGACAGTCGCCATACCTGCTGGAGTCATCCTGCCTTCGGCAATCATCTTTTCCACTTGGCGCATATTCGATATCGCCCAGATAGCCCCCTTCCGGCGAGGTGAAAAACGCAAGATGAATTTCTCCAAAAAGACCCTTCGCTTCGCTCAGGGTGACAGCTTACTCTTAGGACAGCCCCAGATCTGCAGGGAACTAGGGATACAAATTCAACACCCCATCCTTCAATTCCCAGATTCGCCCACCGAAGCGCCGGATGAAAGCCCGGTCGTGCGACACCGCCATAATCGGGCCGGGGAAATCCATCAGCGCTTTCTCCAATTCCTCCAGGATATCGAAGCTGACATGATTGGTAGGCTCATCGAGCAGCAGCACATTCGCCCTCCGGGCAACCAGTATGGCAATTTGCAGTTTGCGCCTTTGCCCGATGCTCAGCGCGCCGACAGGCTTGCGCACATCATCGTACACGAACAACCCATGCCGAATAAGGTTGGAGACCAATTTTTCCTCCGGCAGCGGCGAATCGCCGCGGTAGGCATCCAGCACGGTTTGCTTCAGGTTCAGGCTTTCCTGCTCCTGGTCCAGATAGCCGATCTTCACCGTGGGCGCCAGAGTCACGCTGCCCGTATCGGGGGCTTCCGCGCCGGCAATGATCTTCAACAGGGTGCTCTTGCCGGCGCCGTTTTCACCCATCAGCAAAACGCGGTCATCCGCCGAAAGAGCAAAGCTGACCTTATCGAACACACCTTGCCTGCCAAAAGACTTGCTCACCCCGGAAACGACCAGGGGCATTTTGCCGGACAGCGTATCCGGGTCGAATTCGGGATTGATGCGCAGCTGCTCTGGCGGACGCGGAACGGGGTTTGCTTCCAGGCGGTGGAGCCTTTCTTTAACTGCCCGGATATTGCGGGAAATGGAAGCCTGGGTGCGCCCGATAAAGAAATCGTGCCCCACCTTATCGTTATCGGTCGCTGCCCGGTTATGTCCCAGGGTTCTGGCTTTCCCTTTCAGCGAAAGGTGCAGGGCTTTGATCTCTTCCTGCTGATCCTGGTATTCTTTTTCCCATTTTGCCCGCTCCAAGGCTTTACTTTCCAGGTATGCCTCATAATTGCCCTTATACACTTTACAGGTGCGGGAATATTCATCGATCTCGATCAGGGTATCCACCACACGGTCGAGAAAAAGCCGGTCGTGGGAAACTACCAGCAAAGCACCGCGCTGGTTTTGTAAAAAGCCCTCCAGCCAATCCAGCGTGGCAAAATCCAAGTGATTGGTGGGTTCATCCAGCAGCATCAGATCGGGTGAGCGCAGCAGCAACGCCGCCAGGCTCAAGCGCGCCTTCTCCCCGCCGGAGAGGGTTGCCACCTCACTATCCCTGGCGATATGATCGATGCGCAAACCAGCCAGCACTACGTTGGTCTTGTGATCAATGCCGTAGCCGCCGCGGCGCTCGAACTGGTCGGCGGTGCTGCCATATTCAGCAATCAACGCTTCCTGTTCTTCGCCACCCAATTGGCTCATCGCCTGTTCCAGCTGGCGCAGGCGGCTTTCCAACTCGCGCAGGCTGCCGGTGGCATCGTAAAGGAAATTTTCGATGGTCTTGCCGAAGAAATTGACAATGGTTTGAGGCAGGCAGCCCACCTCAGCACCTTTAGCGATGGATACTTCGCCGCGGTCGGCTTCCACTTCACCCAGGATAATCTTCAGCAGCGTGGTTTTGCCCACACCATTGGCGCCGATTAACCCCACACGCTGGTTGGCCTCGATGGTGAACGAGATGTTTTTCAACACCTGTTCGATCCCATAAGCTTTGGAAATGGCAGATATCGAAAGAATCATTTTCGTTTGTTTTATAAACTGCCGGCAGAACGCTACTTTTCCGCTATCACCGGCAAATAGACCTTATTGGGCAGCGAAACGAAGATGTAAATATTGTGGCTGTCCGTAAATGTCCCGCCGCCATTGGTCACCGTCAGGTTGATCACCTTATTGCCAGATGTGGAAAAATTATAAGCGGCGGTGTTGACATCGGGATCGGTGCTGATGTATGGCGCGAAACCATCCACCTGCCAGGTGTAGGTGATCGGCACACTGCTGGCGAAGGGATTGACTACAGCGGTAAAAGTGGTCGGCATACCGATTACCCCGATCTGGTTGCCGGAAATAGAAACCGTGGTCTGCGATTGGACGGCTTTGAGGGCATTGATGCGCTTGAAGGTCAGCCCGTTTTTCGCATCGACCACCGCAACCCCGGTGGCTTGCATGGCTGCCTGGATTTGCGCAGGGGTCAACGCCGAGTTTACCTCCAGCATCAAGGCAGCCACGCCGGCAGCCGTAGGGGAAGCCTGCGAGGTGCCGTAATAGGTGGAAGTGCCGCCGCCCATTCCTGATGAAGTGATATACGCCCCCGGCGCAACCATATCCATCATGGCATTGCTGTTGGTAAAACAGGTGATCTTGTTCAAACTGGTGCTGCTATCAGAGCAGCCAAACCAGGATCGAGCGCCCAGGTTGCCGTCGGAGGTTGCCCCCACGCCGATCACGTTCGAAATGCAAGCCGGCGCAGAGATACTGCTGCTGGAGCCTGCATTGCCGGTGGATGCAAAAATGGCTACCCCGGCGCTGTTCAATGCGCTGATCAACGATGCGGCAGTATACCAGGTGCTGTCACAATTCCCTGAGTAAAGTACATTGGTTCCCAGGCTCATATTGATTACATCCACCGAGGTACTGCCCCGGGTGTTGTACAGCCATTCCAACCCCGCCTCCCAATCAGAAGTCCAGCCGCTGCCAGAGCGGTCGAGCACACGAAGAGCAATCAGTTTCGCCGCGGGAGCGAAACCCTTCGTTTCCGCATAGGCAATTCCATTCGAGCCGATGATACCAGCGACGTTTGTACCGTGCCCGTTCAAGTCATCGGCGTAACCGGATTCATCGGTTAATGATGAATCTCCTGCATAATCCTGGCAGTCACCGTCGGTGAAGCAATGCTGGGCAATGATGCGTCCGGAAAAATCCGGATGATCGATGTCGACACCCGTATCCAGCACCGCCACCGTAACTCCCTGCCCGGTAATACCATACGCCGAATGCACGGTATTTGCCTGCAAGGCACTCAGTGCAGCGCTGTCGTGGGCAGTGATGGGCAAATCCAGGCGGATGGAAGCCACCGCTTCGTCCGCTTCGAGCGCTTTCAACCCTGCTGCAGTGATCTCTCCTGCCAGCGCCGGAATGGTTTGAAAGCGGCGTTTCAACGTAAATTCTGTCTCGGATAATCCGTTGAGCACAGCATCCTGATGTACCTGCACCTGCTCAATTTGATCACTTAACGACATACTGCCAACATCCGGTATATTCAGTTCGACGATGACGCGCACGCGCTCACTTTCCTGCAGTGCAGCTGTTACCTCCGGTAATATCTCCGGTGCTCGAGGGGATGTTGCCATCCCGGCAGGTGTGATCTGCCAGGCTGCAAAAAAAAGAACAATAAGGGGGGTAATGATTCGTTTGATGCACTTCAAGGAATTTTCCTATTCCCAGCCGAATTAACAATAAACGATACCGTTTTGGTAATTCTCCTGAGCCTTTTTCAGAAAAGGAATGACATTATCGGGTAATAGATTTAACGCAAACCATCCTAGTTTGTCACACTTGGGCTGCTCATGATTGGTGATCTCGCACTGCCAGCGTTCTATCAAAAAAAAGAAATCAACCCTTTCCTCTTCCGATTTACGGTGCATCACCTGGAAAATGATGATGTCATGGGGTGAGTAAAACCTCAAAAATGACCTGCATATTTTACTTGAACAAGGAAGAAAAATTATAAAGAAATTATTTGGATTTCAATATCCTATCTAATTTATCAGCCAGGATATAAAAAACTTTGTTTAGTTTCTTCGTTCATTTCAACGAATATACGGCAATAATATATTCAACAGATAACACACACCAAAGGCAATCGCTGTGCAAATCGGAAAAGTAAAGATCCATGCTAAAAGTATATTGGTCGAGTATTTCCAGCGCACCGCCGATAAGCGCCGTGAGGCTGCCACGCCCATCAGCGAGGTGGTGATGGTGTGGGTAGTGCTCAGCGGAATGCCAGATAGCGATGCCAGCAGGATAGTGGAAGAAGCTGCCAGCTCGGCGCCAAAACCCTGCCACGATTCGATGTGCACCATCTTCTCACCGATCATGCCAATGATCTTATACCCGCCTACCGAAGTGCCTAATCCCATTGTCCCAGCACATAACAGGATCACCCACACAGGAACATGGAAAACCGGCATTACCCCGCCGATTACCAGAGCCATCACGAACACACCGATGAATTTTTGCCCGTCGTTCATACCATGGTTATACGCCATAAAGGCTGCTGAGAGAATCTGCATCCGGTCAAACAGTCGCTTGGATTCAGCTGGCTGCCGGTCGGCAAAGAAGTGTTGAATAACCTTACCAATGCCCCATGCCAGGAAAAATCCCAATAAAGATGAGAAAATCAGTCCGATAAAAACCTTTACCCAGCCGCTTACAATCAATACTTGCGGACCGGCTGTCGCCAAGCCGGCGCCTGCCAGCCCAGAAACCAAGGCATGCGATTCACTGGTGGGAATGCCCAGCCGCGCCGCCACGCTGCTCCATACCACGATCCCGGTCAATGCTGCAGCGATGGTCTGTAAATTGATGATCGAAGGATCGACAATCCCCTTGCCGATGGTATAAGCCACTGCCGTTCCGGAAAGGTTACCAACGATATTCAGCACTACTGCCATGATCACCGCACGGCGCGGCGGGATAACCCGCGTCGAGACCACCGTGGCAATAGCGTTTGGGGCGTCTGTCCACCCATTGACAAATTCAGAGGCAAGCACCATGAACAAGACAAAGATGAGCAAGATGTTCATGGATGTCACTCACAGGGATTCTTTGCGGACGATCGAAGATAATACATTGACCACATCTTCGGCGTGGTCGGTTACCGTCTCCATTTTCTCGACGATGTCTTTCCACTTGATCACCAGTTTAGCATCGGTCTCATCATCGAACATATTTTGAATGGATTGACTCAACAGATCATCTGCTTTCTCTTCGAGTTCTTTGATGTGGATCACATACGGTTCGATGGTGTTCATTTTCAATGTGGTTATCTTTCCAATGGCTTCATGCAAAGATTTCACCATATCGGCAATGATGAGAGCAAATTCCTGCGCTTCTGGACGCGGAGTCTGAATGCGGTAAACCTGCAGGCTGACAGCGACTTTCTTCATATAATCGGCGATATCATCCAGATGTGCAATGAATCGTTCAATATCCGGCTTATCATAGTGAGCGATGAAGGTATTATCTAAAAGCTGAAATGTTTCCCCCACCAAATAATCTGCCTCTTTCTCCATAGCGATAATAAGATCGATGTGTTTCGACGCTGTCGAAAAATCTGCTAATAAAGCTTTCAGTTCCTCCGCACATCGCAAAGAAATATCGATATGCTCTTGAAAGATCTGGTTGAATGATCTTTTTCTCTTTCTAGCCGGCATTCCAGCCCTCCTAAAGAAATTTCTTTCCTGTTTGAATTGGTAAGTGGATTGATAATGATCATGGATAAATTTTCAGCAGATCGAATAGACCCTCGGCTGATAAGCTTTGTTCTACGATCAGCTCCTTTTTACGCTTGGGCAGCCTTTTGATGCATTTTTCTACCCTAAGCGCAAGGCTTCTCTCTCCAATCATCATATCATATACGAGTCGTACCGGGGCAAACTGGCGGGTGTAGCGGGCAGCTTTGCGGCGGCGTGCAACATGCTCGCTCACCCGCCTGGAAACATCAGTACAGATGCCGGTGTATAAGGCGCCGTTCCGGCAGCGCAGCATGTATACCGACCAATTGGGCATAAGTCTATTATACAAACTTTTTACCCCTTATCCCTGCGTTTTTTTCATTCAAATAATCATTTCAAAACCATCTCATAATATAATGGGGATATGCGAAAACCTATTTGCCTGGCTTTCCTCATTTTTGTCTTCACATGTACTGCCTGCAGCTCAACCGCAATCGAGCATAGTAATGCCACTCCCAGCGTTGGTCCCCTGGTCGACTCTTTTTTCTACGGTTATGCCTACCTGGACGCTAACCACAACGGGCAGGTCGACGAAAGTGACCCACCACTGGCGGATGCTCAATTCACCGCCGCCGACGCCAACGGCTTATCTGCCGGCGCCAAAACCGACACCAAAGGGCAGGCGATGGCTTGGTGGCCTGCCGAAAGCGCCTACCCGGTCACCCTGCGCATGACTCCGCCGCAGGGCTATCAGGCGGTCAGCCCAGGCGAAGTAGTTTTAGAGCAAGAGGGTGCCAACGCCAATTTTCTGTTTCAAGCAGTTCCCACTCCCACTTTAGAGCCAACGCCTGTCGTTATCGATGTCAACGCCCGCACCCAATATACACTCACCGCCGTTTTGAATTACGCCAGCCACCATCTGACGGTCGATGAGCAGATCGCCTATACCAATCGAACCACCCAAACAATGCAGGATATTCCGCTGATCGTCGAGCCGCAGCGTTATTACGGCGTGTTCAAGTTGAACAGCCTTACCCTCGAGGATGGCTCGTCGTTAACCTCGTCAGCGGATATCAATTTTCTCACCGTTACACTTCCCCAGCCTTTACAGCCGGGTGAGCAATTACGTCTGTCGATATCATACGAGTTGAATCTGCCCTTTCCACAACCTTCGGCGGTTGTGCGTCCGGTGCCTTTTGGCTACACCGAACGGCAGACCAACCTGGTGGATTGGTATCCTTTTATCCCTCCTTTCATCGAGGGCAAAGGCTGGCTGGCGTATAAACCGGGCTACTTTGGCGAGCACCTGTCGTATGAATACGCCGATTTCCAGGTGGCAATCATGGTCAGCGATGTGCCAGCAGCTTCCTTTGTGACTCCCGATCCTTTCAATGGACAGCCGGTCACCGGTTATGCTATCGCCGCCAGTGCTCCGGCGCAAATCGACGGCGATTGGAGGCATTATCAGCTGGAATCAGCGCGTAATTTCGCCTGGTCGATCAGCCATGCTTATCAGGTTACCGCCAGGCAGGTTGGCGATGTGACGGTCCTGAGCTATGCTTTTCCGGTTCATTCCGTAGCTGGAAAAGCCACGCTGAACGTCACAGCGCAATCGCTGGAACTCTACCAGCAGCTATTTTCGCCATACCCTCACCAAACATTGACCGTGGTGGAAGCCGATTTCCTGGACGGTATGGAATACGACGGGCTGTATTTCCTGAGCAACGGCATGTACAATCTGTACAGCGGTACGCCGGCAGATTATCTGACCGACATTGCTGCCCACGAAACGGCTCACCAGTGGTTCTTCGGTCTGGTCGGCAACGATCAAGCGCTGGAACCCTGGCTGGATGAATCTTTATGTACCTATGTGGAACATATTTATTATGAAAAATATTCAAAAGAAGGCTTGAATTGGTGGTGGAATTACCGCATCAATTATTACAAACCGGAAGGCTACATCAATGGCAGCATCCTGGGCTATAACTATGCCACGAACGCTTATGAAACCTACCGCAATGCTGTTTATTTGAACGGGGCTGTCTTCCTGGATGAGCTGCGCCAGCAGATTGGCGACGAAGCCTTCTTTGCCTTCCTGAAAGATTACGTGACGCAAAACGAGGGTAAGATTGTCACCACTACCACTTTTTTTGATCTATTAAGCCAGCATACCCAGGTGGATATCTCGGCACTGGTGAAAAAGTTTTTTGGAAATTACTGATAAAAAACATCTTTTATATGGAAGCCAGGGAAAAAATATAAATAGCTGTTGGCTTTGACAAGCTCAGGCAACAGTAAACATTTATTTTACTTATGTAAATCGAATGATCGACTATCGAAAAAAAAGGTTTCTCAAAATAGGTATGTATTTAGAAAGAAGCACAAGGTAATATATCAATACAACTAATCACATTTATTAATTAATAGTCGTCGTAGTAGAGCCTGTGGATAAGTGGATAACAGCGTGTTGTTGCCATTTATCCGCCAATTGTGGGGGTTATTAGTGAATTATTCCTGTATATTGTATAAATGGTAAAAAAATAATCAACAGAAATGTGGGGATCGAAGAAGTGAAAAAAGCAGATATTTTCTTACAAATAAAAAGGAAGGAAAAATAAACGTATACTTGTTGATAAATGGAACCCTTTCAGAGAAAAAATCAACAGATAATTGGAACAAAAAAGCGAGTTTTCCCCAAATTGGAAAAGTTATCCACAATATTTCATGAGTTATCCACAGGAAATGCAAAGAGAGGTAATGAATTCGTTTAATTTTGACGTTAAATTACCCAAAGATCGAGCCAATAACCAAAGACAATAAAAAACAATCGAATCCTGAAGAAATCCCTTGACAAATCAAAAGAATTAGACTATTATCTAATTAGATATATATCTAGTATAAGTAATTGTCTAACTTAGATGTTTGTCTATGGGTGTAGGGAGTATAAAATGAACGGATACCTGTTAAGTCAAATATATGTCGAAATGAGCAAATACCGGACTCATCACACGGATACGCAGAACGAATATCAAGCATTTTTAGTATTTCAATACAATAAAACCCCTCGACCTTCTTTGTGGGATGCGACACTCTTCAACGCGGGCAATTTGCTGGTTTCGCTGGGAGAGAGGTTAAGAAGAAATCGAGGCAGCTTGCGGCTTTCTGAGGATTGTCAATAATGATGAGCAGCAGTGTATTAGGATCACCTCGAATAAACTGGGATATCGGTACGGCATACGATTTCTTCATCAGCCTTACGGTGCTGCAATCCCCGGAAACTTATGGTTTGCGCCCCTCTTGGGCAGCGGGAGTGCGCTCCCGACTGCCTGCTGAGGAACGGAAATTTTTGGAAGAGACCCGGGAATTTAATTATGTATCACAGAATTGGATTCATAACCTGCCTCCCCCAAAGGATGCAGCCACCGCACTTTGGGTGATGCGGCAAACACCGCCGGAAAAACGCATATTTGAGACCGCTGAACATCATGAATGTGATGGAATGCGGGAAATCCTTCTCAATGTAGCAGCTCACCGTACCTACAACCAAAAAGACGTCGAGGCTTTGCGGGAAATAATCCGAAAATGTGAGAAATCGGTTAAGTACAAAATGGTCACCAAAATGCTGGACTGGTATTCTAAACCGGATGAATACGGTGAGCTGTATCTTCGATCAATCCAATCTTATTACCAAAATTTTTTTGCCGAAGAAGAAACACGCATCGAACCATTTTTAAAATCAGGTTTGGAACAGGCGCAAGAAATGGCAAAAAAGATGTCGGCAGCGGACCTGGTAAAGACCCTTTCTCAGGGTGTTTATTTTAAGGAAGCATTGGATTATCCGGAATTAGTGCTGGTGCCATCATTTTGGAGCACACCATTAATCATTTGGGCATATGAGCCGCAAAAACACATGGTGATGGTGTTTGGCTGCCGACCGGCAGATATGTCGTTAATCCCAGGTGATGAAGCGCCGGATAATACAGTGCGTGTCCTTAAGGCACTGGCAGATCCTACCCGCTTGCAGATTATGCGCTATCTCGCAAAGGAAGAT
Source organism: Chloroflexota bacterium (assembly GCA_012798185.1). Classification (GTDB taxonomy): domain Bacteria; phylum Chloroflexota; class Anaerolineae; order Anaerolineales; family UBA4823; genus JAAZNS01. The sequence continues at coordinate 14,685 of JAAZNS010000138.1, forward strand.
CTTACCCCATCGCAGCTTGCTCAACGGCTTAGGCTGCGCGCCCCCACAGTCATTCATCACCTGGATATGCTGCGTGCAGCGGGTTTGGTAAATATTGATCTCGAAGAGGGAAACAAACGTTACACAGCCCGTATGGAAGCTATCAATGCCACAATCAATACGCTGGATAATTATCTGGATAAATCGTGAAATATCAGTAAATCTATGAGAACTGTTTCTAAATCAGTCAATAGACGGCTGATCAGTGAGTATACCAGCCGGTTAAAAGCGTTCAGCCCCAATGCCCGTTTTTATCTTTTAAGTGTTGTTATTTTTGGAGCAGCCACCGGGGTATATCGGTTGCTGTTTAATTTTTATGTCCTCAGCCTGGGTTTCAATGAAGCGCACCTGGGCAATATGATCACCACGTACAATATGGCAGCCCTAATCGGCGCTCTACCCATGGGTTATTTAGGAGATCTATTGGGAAGAAAGCGCTCCTTTTTAGTGGCTTATTCGCTGGAAAGCATAAGTATCATTGGAATTGTCTTTTGGCGCACCGAATTGGCTTTCTTCTTGCTGAATATTCTTTCGGGGCTTGCCTTCAGCCTTGCTGGTGTTACCATGTCGCCATTTTTAATGGAAAACAGCCAGGAACACGAGCGTACCTATTTATTCAGCTTCGGTATGGGCATTCAAATGGCAATGGGTTCTGTGGGGAATTGGGTGGGTGGTTATCTGCCGACCTGGGTGGCGCAATCAAAAGGCGTGACTCCAACCAGTATCGTCGCTTATAGTGGATCGCTGCTTATTATCGGGATGATCACCTTATTAGGTTTGATCCCTTTGATGTTTCTGAGGACTCGCCAAAGCAGCCGGTCGGAACAAACAGTGTTCGCGCCGATCAGTTTTGCATCCAAACACCCCGTATTGCTGGGCAAACTAGTTTCTCCCATGTTGATTACATCTATCGGTGCTGGTCTTATCATGCCGTTTATGAATGTTTTCTACCGTCAGGTGCATCATCAACCCGACCCGGTTATCGGAGGGCTGTTTGCCTGGGGTTCGCTGGCGATGGGAATTGGCTTGCTCATTGCTCCTCCTCTTGCAGATCGAATTGGTAAAATCCAGCTGGTGGTTATTACTCAGGCATTGTCCATTCCCTTTCTGGCATTGATGGGATTTACCCCGATATTTTTCATAAGCGCTGCATCCTATTATATCCGTCTGGCTTTGATGAACATGAGTTCCCCGGTTTATGATACTTACGTGATGGAGCATGTGGAACCATCAGCGCGGGCAATGGTTGCCAGCCTGGTAAGTATGGCGAATAATTTCGGATGGGCATTCAGCCCAACGATAAGCGGCTGGCTACAGGTGCGCTATGGGTTTACCCCGCCCTTTATCGGAACATTGGTTTTATATTCAATTTCGATCTATTTGTATTGGTCTTTTTTTTGGAAAAGAAAGCCAAAAGAATCACAATCTTTTGCCTCTGCCGATTGACTGGTGTTTAATGGGACATAGAATACCCCTCTGCAATTCGGGTTTTCATGGGGGGAGGTGCATGCCATACACCACGGTATTTATTTATACGTGAGCATATAGGAATTAATAAGAATTAATAAAAAATGAAAAAGCGCAACCTTTTGTAAAAATCCGCATCAAATCTCTAGACGTGGAATGTTCACGCAAATAAAAATAGGAGGTAGTAATTATGGAAATGATTATTGATTTTCCCGGCGGCGCAAAGGTGGACGCGCACTTTGGAGGTTTCACGGTTAGAACTGATCAGCCCCCCGGCGGCGGAGGTGAAGATTCAGCACCAACGCCTTTTGCTTTATTTCTTGCCTCGATCGGCACCTGCGCCGGCATTTATGTGCTGGGATTTTGCAAGCAGCGCGGCATTCCCAGTGATGGCATTCGCATCATTCAACGCGCACAAACCGATCCAGCTACCGGAATGATTGGGCAAATCGATATCGAAATTCAAACTCCATCCGGGTTTCCCGAGAAGTATCTGCCGGCGTTGATCCGTTCCGCCGATCAATGTAAAGTCAAGAAACATTTGGAGAATCCCCCTGTTTTTAATGTTTATACAAAAATGGTGTAAATATCCATAAATTTTGAGTTCTTTCCAAAAACATTCAGGCTGGTTTCGATAACTTTTAGTTGCATTGAAACATGCGCTCAGCCACCGCTGGCTTATTTTTTTCCTATTAGTGTTTTTTTGAAAAGTGTAGAAATCCGATGAATATAATAGCCATTACAACGAAGCTGGCTAAGTTATATACCGGGTCGAGCGTATTAATTGTAAAAATTGATGGCACAGGCAGCACCGAATCGGTATAGTTTTCCAGCAACACGAAGGTATTGATCCCAATATGACACCCCAATGCAAGCTCCAGACGATTATCCTTTAACGTAATCAATGCCATAAAGATCCCTACAGCAAAATAATAGGCGAGAGTCAACACTACATCCACCGCCACTTCGGGATTGGCAAAGTGCAATGACATAAATAAAGCGCTGGATATGATGATGGCAATCCAAGGACTTTTGAAAAGCAGGGTTAGGCTTTGAGTTAAGTAGCCGCGAAACATCAGCTCTTCTGTGGCTGCCTGGATAGGTACGAATATTATGATAATCGGTACGAACTTGATGAATTCACCGGAATCGAAGGTGAGCTGGTAGCGTCCGGGAAATGAGATCGCTTCGGTGATGCAGCTAACCAGCACCAATAACCAAATAACGAGCACACCAAGCCCAATGCGCTTCCAATCGATTCGCTTCAAAGGAGTGATCAATGATATAACCGACCGGCGGTGTATGAATTTGACCGCTACAAACAAACTCAACAACAGAGGAATAAAACTCAATAAACCCAGCGTTAAATCAACAAGAGGATTGCTCCCAATATTCAAAGTAGAATTCGCGTCCATGCCGGTGAGGGGGTTGTTGTCGAACATGGAAATCACATAATAAAAAATAAACAAAAATACGCTAAACCCCAACCAGCAAAAGATGATGATACAGAAAGATAGCAGATAGCGCCACCACTCATTTTTTCCCAGGCGCCCCAGGTAGTAGTATTTTTGTTCGATTGATTCGATTGATTGAACCGCGTTTTCAAATTGCATGGCTTGATTATTTAAGGCTGGGTTGAACAGAATGTTTAATAAGAAGTATTTTACTTACCAAATACCCGGCAGCAGGCGATAGCGCACTCGCTTTGCATAGTCACGGTAACCCTCCAACTTTTCCTGTAGCGTGGCATCTTCGAGACGGGTGCGAACGATCAAAACCACCGAAAGTAATATCGCCGGAATGAATGTCCAATATGAATCCAGGAAAACTGGTGTGGCTAAGTATGTTAATAATGCACTTGCATAACCAGGATGCCTTACCCACCCATAAGGACCGCTGGATACTACATAGTGGCTGCGCTCTTTCTGGATGCGCACCATACCGGAAAAGAAGGCATTTTCGATCAGGGCATATGATGCTAAGGCATATCCTGCCATGATGATAACCAGCGATATGATTTTCGCCGTCGATGAGTAGGCAGGAGACCAGCCGAACAATTCATCCAGCCCGGCGACTATAGGGAGCAACCCGCCGCCTAATCCAACCAGGGGCGAAAGCACTTTATCCCAGGGTTCGGCGTCTTCATGCTGGAGCATTTTTGCGCGCTCAGCGATTAAATCCGGATGCCGACGGGCTGCCAATATACGGCTGACGACAAACCCCAACACGGCAATAATGGCGTACACCCAGGCTTCCCACCAGCCCCAATGCCAGGAAATCAAAAGCGGCAAGAAAGGGATGACGAAAATAAAAAACAGCATCTGGATCACAGTGCGAAGGGTAAAGGTCTTTGAATTTTCGTTCATTTTTCACCTCAATCGAAAAGCTTTTTTTTGTTTATTCCACGTTTTCATTCGTTTTGATTATGGAATCGCTTCCTGCAGCCAGTTAATTACTTCGTCCTTTTTGGGAAAACGCCCTATGCAAACGAGTTTATCATTTATCATTAGACTCGGGAGGATCAATACCTGGGTAACTTTCTCAATATCATCCAATTTTTTTATTTCCCTGATCGCAATTTCAAGGTCTGGATATTTTTTTTGCAGCTCGCTTTGCGCAGCCATCACTGTCCTCTTGACTGCATACCGCTGCGGGGTTTTATAACTTAGGATTGTTACGGTGATCATAAGTAGTATCCACCAATCAGATCTTAAGGGTTTTGGAAATCCTTAGGGGTAAATTTCTCACAATTCTTTATAGCCCAACTTCTCTAAATACGCCCTTTCCTTCTCGGCGTGGATTTCCGCCAGCTGACGTTTGGTCTTTTCCCAGGCTTCACCTGCCAGCGGATAACTCAAGGTGACAAGTAGTGAAATGGTCAACAGCAGCGCCGGGATGGCCATCCAGCCCACCAGGATGCCGGTTTGAGCCGAATGGGATTGTAAGCCCTTAGCCAGCATCTGGTCGTAGCCGAAGCAGTCGATAATAGTGAGGAAAGCCGCCTGTGCCAGACTGATAGCCGGTTTGGTGACCAGGCTGTTGATGCCGGCGTACATGCCTTCCCGGCGCAAGCCGGTGCGCTGCTCGTCGTGGTCGATCACGTCGCCGTTCATGATCGGCACCAGGTACATACCGCCCGAAAAACCGACGCCGATGAACAGGAAGCCCAGCACCCCGCCGAGGGTCAGCCGCCCCAGGGTAAGCACGATCAGGCAGCCCAGGGCAAAGATTGCCAGCCAGATCAGCAGGCAGCGCTTGACGCCCCAGCGGTCGCGCATATTTACCCACAGGAACACCCCGCCCACAATGCCCGCCAGCAGGGAAAGATAGACCGGTAAACCGGGCACCTTCAATTCATCGAAATAATACAGCACACCCTGCATCAACCCGGTCTGGCAGTAGATCACGGTGAAGCTAGTGACCAGGAAGATGAGGAAGGATTTGTTCTTGAAGCTCTTGGTGAGCGATTTCAGGAAGCCGAACTGTTCCTGTTCCTGCTGGAAGTGCTTCTCTTCGTAGAACCAGGTGCTGGCAAAGATTACCCCGCTTAAAATAACCCCTACGGCGATGCATACCCAGCGAAACATGGTGGGATCGTCGCCGGGACCGGGCTGGATGATCGGCACGATCACCAGGGGCAGCCCGGTGGAGAAAGCCATGAAGATGATCTTCCACACGAACACGCCGCTGCGGGCTTTATTGGAGACTGCCATCTCGTAGGGCATCAGGTACAGGGCGCTGGCGATAGCGGTGTAGAGGGTATCGTACAGGAACAAGCAAAATAATAGCTGGATGAAGAGCACGGTTTGCGAACTGGTGGGCAGCTGCACCCAAAACAGGGTGAAGGAAAGCGCCAGGATCGGCGCGCCGTAGCGAATATAGGGCTTGCGCCGCCCTATGGGGCTTTTGGTGCGGTCGGCGATGAAGCCGATCAGAGGATCGTTGAGGGCATTCCAGATGCCAAAGAGCACCCATGCTAGGCTTGCCAGCTCCGGGCTGAGGGCGAGCACACGGGTGAAATAATAAGTGAGCGCCCCGCCGCCGATCAGGTTCTGCAGGAAGCCGATCGAGCCGTCGCCGGCAGAGACCCAGATGCGTGATTTGAGAGGGATGCTTTCTTCGTGGGAGGGAGTCATGGGAGGATTATACAATGAGAGGGAGAGGAAGGGAAAGGAATTATGAATGAATATTAAATAAGGGGAGTACAACCCCACCCTCTATCCCTCCCCGTTCACGGGGAGGAACTTGCCTATTACCAAAAGCGATTGTTTTGTGACTTTAGTTTCTCCTCCCAAGAATACCACTCACTACTCACCCCGCATGATTCTCGTATCTCCATTCTCGCTTTTCTAAGCTCGCTTCTCTATTCACGTTTCCCGAATCTCAATTCCCGAGTCCCTAATCACCCAATACCAGGTTGCCTCCCTAAGGAATGAACAGCCCATCCAGCTCGCCTTGCAAACCCGGTAAAAGATAAGCCTCGCACTTATCCGGTTTGATGATGATCACAGAAGTTTCTTCGGTGGCGGAATTCCACAAGGTTACCCCAAGCCAGCCCGAATGGCTCCATACCACCCTGCCTGCACCGATATTATCCATTATCAAATGCATATCGCTGCCATCGGTGCGCACCTGGTATAGACTGCTGTTGTCCCTGCCGCGATAGATAATCCAATTTCCATCTGGCGAGAGCGAAGCATTGAGGAATTTCGGGGTGCCGTTTTCGATGGTGAACAGCTCTTGAGTCTGGTTATTGGCAAAATCAAATGAATACACCTTCCATGCTGCGCCGCTGGTAAACGGTGCAGCGAAGTAAAGCTGTCTGTTATCCGGCGACCAGCCAATGACCGTTTCATAGCTCCAATTCGAAATCTGGCGCGCCGGCGTGCTGCCATCCGCATTGACGATGAAGACACTATCGATGATGCTGCCGCCGATTCCGATGTAGGCGATCTGCTTTCCATCTTGCGACCAATGCAGGTCGAAGCCATCCACACCCGACAGCCTCCTTTCTTCTTGCGAAGCCAGGTCAACCACATGAATTCCGTTGTCAATCGAGGAGAATGCTGCCTGGTTGCCATCCGGCGAAAGAGCTCCCCAATTGCCTGCCGAAGTTACCACCTGCTTTTGGCTTCCATCCAGGTTGTATAGAACGAGCCCCCAATGATTCGCTTCATCCAGCATTTCATACAGCAGTGCTTTTCCATTGGGTGGGAGGGGTGAAATTGGTTTAAGCCCGGCAATCGCATCGCCGGTCAGGCATACCCCTGGTTGAGGTGTTGGGTTTGCCGGCAGGTCGTTGCGGGGTACGGCAGGAGACCATCGCGTCTGCCAGGTGAGCGAGTCGCTAATAAGCGTCAGCTCGGAAATGATGACTTTAAGCTCGCCGGTTGGAATTTGATCAAAGCTGAGACTGGCACTGAACATACCATTCGGGCTGCCTGAACCCCCGCCTCCACCTCCATTGGGAGTATGTCCGACAATTTGAACACCGACGCTGAATACCGATGGGTCGCCCTTGAAATAGAAAGCGTAGCCATTACGAGAATCGGCAGAGATCGAGATCAGTTTCAGGGTATGACCTGCCAGCTGGATTTCTCGATCCAGTATCCATTCCTGACCTGGCTGCGGGTTGGCGCCGGCGTCGAAGGTGAATTCAGCTTTAGCGTCGGAGGTGTCCTTAATTAGCTGGGCGCCTTGTATCGTGATCGTGAGAGGATAAACCAGCCCCGCTGCAGAAAACTGAACTGCCCACCCCATTCCGCCGGAGCCTGCATCTGTCATAGCGGGGGAAATATCCTGGGGGTAAGTGTAGGATACTATCTTCCCATTTGCGTCCCGAATTTCCATCGCGTTCGTCTGCATCCATTCTTCCGGCATATATTGCGGCTGGAACTGGCCGATTAGGATGTATCCATCGCTCGTTTCGACCTCTTTCCTGACTGTCAATGAGTTGTCCGCCTTTGAACCAGAAATGTGGCTGTCATTTTCGGAAAGGGGAGCAGCGTTCGGAAACAGGCTGGATTCGGGCGAAGGCGATAGCTCAATCACAGGCATTACCGTCAGTTCCGGCGGTGCAAGCACGAAACGCAAAGGTAATTCCCAGTTTTCTGGCACCTTGCCGGGCAGAGTGTTGAAGATACAGGGCATTACGAAGACAGCTTCGTTTACACTGACAGGAACTGAGGGGAAGTCATCGACCTGGGTGAGCTGCGTTCCATCCGGAAGGCGTAGATATGGCTGCAGGGTACAGCCTAGTACATCTTCACTGACTGGGTAAGCTGAGCCGGGTACACCGAAGATGCGGTATTCGATGTGAGTCTTATCCCCGGTCAGGATCGCCGAGGTTACCGTAATGGAAATCCCCTGACGGGTAATGCTCACCGGCTCTGCCAAGACGCGGATGGGGCTACTCTGCTCCACAATGCCAACCCCGGGGATATAGCCGAATAATTTAATGAATTCTGCATAAACACGCTGCGGACCAATCCAAAGGACACCAATGATCATTACTAATAGAATAACGAGGGCAATAATCCATGCTGGTTGTATTCTCAGCAAAGGGCGGGATTTTCGAGGTTTTGCATCGGCAAGATGCATTAAGTCAACATACACCTGGTCGACAAATTCGCAGCGTATTTTGGGTACACCAAACGATTGGCGGATGCTTTCTTCAAACTGAGGGGTCGAAGTCCAGTCATTCATTTGAAACCTCCAATTGGCTGTGTAACCGCACCAGCAACCGGTAGATGGATTTTTTGACTGCCTCTTCATTACGGTGTAGAAAACGGGCAATTTCTGGAAAACTCATTTCAGCTAGAAAGCGCACACGCAGCAGCTCGCGATCTTCTTCGGGTAAGGCTTGAATGAGCTTCGTTATAGCTGCTGTTTGTTCGGAATGAATCACCTCAGACAAAGGGTCGTTATCATCGGGAAGATCAACGACATTATCAATAGACGATATATTCTTATGCTGCCGGAAATAATCCATGGTTTTATTGCGCGCAATCGTGAACAGCCATGAAGCAAAGTGTTCATCCTGACGAAATTTCTCGAAAGATTCAAAGGCAGCCAGAAATGTCTGTGCAGTGATATCTTCTGATTCGTGCACATTCCCAATCCAGCTGTAGGTGTAGCGAAAGACCTGTTCCACATATCGCTTGTACAGCTCGCCAAATAGCCTCGGATCCTTTCTGGCTGCTTTGATGAGCGATAAGTCGCTTATCGTTTCTTTTGTTTTTTCGGAGGCCAAAACATTTTCATTTATTACCATGGATATTCCTTTTGTCTGTGTTAATGGTATCCATCAGGTTATATGGGTTTTCGGGTCTATTAGTAAGACGGGAAAACATGGAAAGGGGGACAAATCGATTGCCCTAATGGTGGATTCAAGGTGATTTTCTAGCAAGGTTTCCATTGTCACATGGTAAAACCATAATCACTATTGGAATGATAATAATATATAGTACATAACTTCACCCTTTATCCCTCCCCATCAACCGGGAGGGATTGTATTTTTATCAGAAATGAAGACTTTCGAGTTTATTGTCTATTCACCACTTACAATTCTCGCTTCTCGATTTTCGCCTCTTTGCTCACTGTTTTCTCCCCACAATGAACTCATACCCGAAATAATCTGAGTATTCCCGATACATAGCAATTTCTTTACGCATTAATTGGAACACTGCCAGAGCTTCTGCTTTGTCGGCGTATTTCTTCTCAAGGTGCGGCAGCTCGATTTCCATAGGGGCGTAATAGTTATCCAGCCAGGCGGATTTGGGGATGGTAAAGTGGGTCAGCACTGTGAAGCCCTCCGCTTCAACCATGGCGAGCTTGGCGTCTAATTGAGGAAAATCAGCCATTTCGCTGAAGAACATATCTGCCACTGGCTTAGGCAGGTCGATCGTATAGGCAGTCAGGTCGGTGAAAGCCAGACAGCCGCCGGGTTTGAGCAGCTGATGACAGCGCCTGACCCCATTTTGAAGCCCCATGAAATACAGCGCTCCCTCCGACCAGATCAGGTCGAAGAATTCATCCGCAAAATCCATTTCCAGCATGGACATATTTTTCGGGAGGATAACTTCTTCTAACCCTGCGTCACACACACGATTCATCAGGTTATCCAGAAAAGGCTGATGGTTATCCAGGGCGATGATCTTGCCTCCGGAAATCTTTGCCAGGTCGATGGTTTGCTCACCCGGTCCGCAGCCGATATCCAGGATCAGAGGAAACTCTGGCAGGCATGGGATGGCGTCAAACGCCCGCTTGGTAGATTCATAATTTCCCGGACCGCCTCGTGGTAGGGCATCGAATAGTTCGAAAAAGTATTCCATATTTTCCATGATGTGTTTTTCCTTTTCACCGCAGAATTCGCAGAGATCGCGGAGAAATCGAGTTAATATAAAAATAATTTTATCCTTGCGTTCTCTGTGTCTCAGCGGGTATATTTTTTATTTTTTACCTTTTTATGATTTTTCTGGCTTCTTGTCGGTTTTTTTCTTGCCAGAATCAATATATAAGCAACAGGAAAAATCCCCATTTGCCTGAACTCTGCTTATTCGATCGTTATTTCACTTGATCTAAATACATCCAATTTGTTTATACCATTAATCGGTAAAGGGTTCAAGCCAGGCACAAACATTCCGATTTACCCGGCACTTCAATACCGCTACGCGATATTTTATATTAATATTTTTGGTAAAGATAAATTTGACTGATACTTTTTTATAAATTTCTGTATAATGTTAATTGCCCAAGCCGTCGCTTCGCGGGGATAATTTTATTCATCGTAGTTCTGAAATCTGGTTAATTACTTTAGGGGACGTTTATGTTTTGTCCCTGAGAGGATGTACACCTATCCAGGACCTTAAATAAAACCAGGCTTCATCACGATTTTTTCGCAAACACATTTGTTTAAAAAATCAAATATATAAAAACCCGATGAAAAGGAGGGTCTAATGTTTAGAAGAAAAACGCGGCGATCACTCTTTGTGATTGTAACGCTTATTTTCGTATTGTCTCTGTTGCCATTTACGGCTTCTGCTACTAGCCCGCAATCGGTATCTGTGCCGGTAACCTTCACAATTCTGCACACTAATGACTTCCACGGGCAGTTGGAAGCCTCTGGCAGCAACCCGGGTATGGCACGCGTTGCTTATGTGGTCAATGACATCCGCACTGCCGTAGGGGAATCCAAGGTGTTGCTGATGGATGTCGGCGATGAAATGCAGGGAAGCCTGCTTTCGAACATACAAAAAGGTGAGCCGACTATTGCGGTGTTCAATGCCATGGGGTATAACGTTGCCACATTTGGCAACCACGAGTTCGACTGGGGGCAAACAGTACTTAACGAACGCGTCACCCAGGCAGAATATCCCTTCGTGTCAGCCAACATTGTGGTGAACGATACCGGCAACTGCGCTACCGCCGGTTGGACTTCGCCATCATTTACTCAACCCTATGTGATCCAAACGATCACCTCAGGGGCTGAGACGGTTAAGGTGGGTGTCATCGGCGTGACCACCCCCGAAACGCCGATCATCACCATCGCCGAAGCGACTGCAGGTTTGTGTTTTAAAGACGCTGCCGATTCTATTCTGCATTATTACGACGCCATGAAAGCCGAAGCCGATGTGCTTGTGGTGCTCAGCCACCTGGGATATGCCGATGGCGGTTATGGGTATGGCATTCCCGTTTATGGCGATCAAACCCTGGCAGCCAAGCTGAATACTGCCGGAAAACCGGTTAATCTGATCATTGGCGGGCACAGCCATACAGATTTAACGTCAGCAACCGTGGTTGGCACAACCACGGTCGTGCAAGCACACTATAACGGACGTAAAGTCGGCAGAGCCGATGTTACCGTAAACCCGGATGGTTCCGTTGCCATCAATTGGACCAGAATTCTCGTGAGCACTAGTGGAGAAGAAGATACCGCAATCAAAGCGCTCATTACCAGCTATTCGTCTGATCCCGATTATCAGGCTCTGATCAACACCCCGATTGGGTACGTCCAAACCGATTTATTACGAGATTACAACGGTGATAGTATGATGGCAGATTTCGTTGACGACGCGATTTTTGGTTATCTCAACCATGATGCCGAACCTGCCAACGATGTCGAGATATTCTTTAATAACTCCGGCGGCATCCGCTCGGATTGGTGCGATAAAGAAGAACCTGCCGGTTCAGGAAATTATATCTGGAGCAGCGCCGCAGCTGATTGTCAACCAGGTGTGTGGAGTCACGATCCCATGCTGCTTACCTACGGACAGATGTTTTCTATTCTGCCCTTTGGTAACGCCACGGTGGTGGGTGAAATGACCGGAGCGCGCCTGATAGAACTGCTTAACCAGGCTGCTACCCTGGGAAAGGGTGCCATACAAACCTCAGGGATGCGCTACAGCTTCTATCGCTATACAGACGCTCTGCCTGGTCCGCAGCCCTGGGCATGGGGTGCATTCGATGCGTGTGTCATCAATCAAGCTACATCGGTTTGCGAACCGATTGATTTGAATAGGACTTATAAGGTGGGCACCAATGAATTCCTGGCGCCAGCCGGCGGTGATAATTTCGGTGCCTTCAAATACATGACGAATATATCCTATTGGGGCGATATGCTCAATGCCGTCAATGCTTACGTTTCTGCCCACTATACCTATGAGAATCCTTATCGGGGACCTAATGGAGACGGGTTGCTGGATGGACGCATCACCCGGGATGGCACAGATGCAGGCGGTTCTATTATTCCCCTCACGATCCTGCACCACAATGATGCGCACGGCAACCTGGCAAAGGGCACCTACGTGGGTTATACCCAGCTGGCAACCTTAATCAAACAAGAAAAAGCCCATAACCCAACCCGCACCTTGCTGCTGAATGCCGGCGACCAGATTCAGGGCGATTCGATGATGTATTACTTTAAGTCTGCCCCCTTGGGTTATGCTGCTGATGGCACACCGCTTTCTGCGCCGCTAACAACCCACCCCATGATGGCGGTGATGAATGCTTTGGGCTTTGATGCCATGACTATCGGCAACCATGAGTACAATTTTGGGAAAGATATTTTCACCAGCGTGCTGAGTCAGGCGGCTTTCCCGGTGATGCAAGCCAATGTTACTGATGATGGCAGTTATGGAATGGACACTATTCCTGTGGTGCCGTATATCGAAAAAAGTGTTGGTTCTGAAGGCATTAAGATAGCCATTTTGGGTATTGGCAATCACCGTATCCCCAATTATGAGCTGCCCAGCAATATCCCAGGTCTTACTTTCTCCAACCCGCTCACCAAAGCCCAGGAGTTATCCGATGCTCTGCGGGCAAGCAACGATATTGTCCTCGCCCTCACCCACATCGGTTTCACCACCAATCCATCCAGCATCGAAGTCGATGAAAATGTTGATACCAACATGGCGGCTCAAGTCAGCGGGCTGGATGCCATTATTGGCGGACACAGCCACACCGACCCGTCTAAACAAACGGCTTATTCTGGAATTTACAAATATCTTCCCACAATAGTTGGCGGACCGGGAAACACGCCGGTGTTGGTTACTCAGGCATACCGCTATAATAACTATTTGGGGGAGGTGGTGATTGGATTACGCCCGAAACCGGGTGGAGGTTACGAAGTGGTCAGCCGCGCCGGGCAGTATCTGGCGGTTACCAGTTCCACGCTCGAAGATGCTGAAATCAAAGCCATCGTCGATCCTTATGTTACACTGCTCAATAATTATAACAATACCGAAATCGGGCAGACCACTCAGCCTATCGATGCCTTGTCTGCCTTTACACAGGAAACCAATGCCGCCAACCTACAGGCAGATGCGTCGGTGGCGGAGCTGGAAGGTCATGGAATCGATGTGGATTTTCA
>JAAZNS010000012.1 GCA_012798185.1 Chloroflexota bacterium
AAATGACTCTTTGCTTTACTCAAAGTGACAGACTTATTGGTAAATGACTCTTTGCTTTACTCAAAGTGACAGACTTATTGGTAAATGACTCTTTGCTTTACTCAGAGTGACAGTTCTATTGGTAAAAAAGACTCTTCGTTTTACTCAGAGTGACAGGTCTATTGGCAAAAAAGACTCTTTGCTTTACTCAGAGTAACAGGTCTATTGGTAAAATAGACTCTTCGCTTCGCTCAGAGTGACAGACTTATTGGTAAATGACTCTTTGCTTTACTCAGAGTAACAGGTCTATTGGTAAAACGACTCTTTGCTTTGCTCAGCGTGACAATCGACTTTTAGGGCAACCTCTTTATCGTAAGTATTATTGAGTTTTTTATTCTAAATATGCTTCGCTGCGGTACACTTCCGCGCCCTCGAAAAATGTGAGCAATACAGCGGCGGTGTGAATTTCTTCGACTGGTATTTCAAATATATTTTTATCCAGAATAATAAAATCTGCTTTTTTACCCACCTCCAGCGAGCCGGTCACATTTTCCAGAAAGTTGGCATATGCCCCATTAATGGTAAAACTGGCTATCATCTCTTCTAGGGTTACCGCTTCAGAGGGATTCAATGCCTTGGAAGTATCTGTGTCGATTGCGGTGATGCCCTCATTCCATTTGCGGGTAACCCCTGCCTCAATGGCTGCCAGAGGATTTGGCGGAACGGTGACATTATAATCACTTGCAGATGCCACCACCACATCATTAGTGAAAAAGCTTTTCATAGGATATTGCTGATCTGCCCTTTCCTGACCAAGATACTCCACGGCTTGCGTATAGTATGAATCGACGATGAACCAATATGGCTGCGGAACCGCCACCACATTCAATTCGGCGAAACGCAGAATATCTTCCGGGTTTACCAACTGCAGGTGGGTGACCATATGCCGGCGGTCACCAGCGCCATTTTGTTCATGTGCAAAGGCAAAACCATCCAGCGTAATGCGCGTTGCGGCATCGCCAATGGAATGAACATGAATTTGAAACCCGGCCTTTTCCAAAGCAGCGCATATAGCGTTATATTTCTCAGGATCCCAAAGAAGTTCACCACGCGAATCGGGTTTATGAACATAGGGTTCTTCAAGATATGCCGTGCTGCCTTCTACAACGCCATCCATAAAGATTTTTGCAGCCGAAATTTCAAATAATCCACCCTTATTTTGTTCCCGGGCATCAACAAATTGCTCGACAATCGAGGGATCATCAGTTGGTTCAACGCCCAGGGCGCCTCTAAAGCGGATGGTCATTTCATTTAGATTTTCCAACTGACGAAATGCCTCTAAATCGGGAGTGCCAATGGTAAGGTGAGGTACATGCACTGTGGTGATGCCAAACGAATGTGCCATATCTTGGAAGTACTTCAACCCTTCCATTACCTGATCTGCTGTATACGCTGGTATTGTCTCACTTACCAAATCAGCGGCGCTTTCACGCAAAGTGCCATTTGGATTGCCTTCGGCATCCCTTTCAATGATTCCGCCAGCGGGATTGGGTGTATCTTTCGTGATACCTGCCATTTCTAAGGCTTTGGAATTGACCCACACGCTGTGATAATCTTCCGACCCTAAAACCACTGGAATATCCGGTGCCAGCTCGTCCAAAATTTCTTTGGAAGGACCTTCGGGCGGGAAAAGGGGATTGATCCACCCGCCGCCCTTTAAACCTTGCAAACCCGGATGGGCAGCAAGGAATTCGGAGATGGCTTGTTTATAGCCATCGACAGTTTGGATCCCCCAAAGCGGCACTTCAAATACCTCAGAAACGGCAAAATTAGCATGGTTATGAGCATCGATCAATCCTGGCAGCACCAGCTTGCCTTGAAGATCGATGAGGCGTGTCTGGTCGCCCACCCATTCTGATGCTCCCTGGTCATCACCGACATAAACAATGGTATCTCCCTTCACCGCCATGGCAGAATAAACCGAACGGGCGTTATCTACCGTATAAATAACACCATTGGTAAGCACAATATCGGCGGTTTCATGGGGAATGGCTGTTTCCGTAGGTTTTATTTCGATGGTATGGGTAGGCGGGGGAGGTGGAGTCGAAGTGGGTGGCGGCGAAGTCGGCGCAGGAGCAGGCTGACACCCAGAGATTAATATGGCAAGGATGGTAATTACAGCGAAGAAATGAAAGGTGTTCCTCATATGCTCTCCTTGTGAAGAATCGGCTTTATTCTTATAAAAAACAACCTGATAACAATGTTTTTGTTATAGTTTATCGTTCCTATTCACCTCCTGTTATTTACAACTTGATATCAGCGTTGAAATACCTCTTTCCCATCAAAATAGGTCTTCAATACCCGGGCTGTATGGATCTCTTCAGCTGGAATTTCGAATAAATTCTTATCCAGCACGATGAAATCTGCTTTTTTGCCCACCTCCAGCGAGCCGGTGACCTTTTCAAGAAAATTCGCATAAGCACCATTGATGGTATAACTGTCAATCATCTCCTCTAGGGTTACCGCTTCGGCTGGGTTTAACGCCTTGTTGAAATCCGGATGTGGCGCAATGATTTCAGGATTGCATTTACGGGTAATACCTGTTTCGATGGCATCAAGCGGGTTAGGCGGAACAGTTACATTATAGTCGCTGGCAGAGGCAACCACCACACCGTGATTGACAAAGCTTTTCATCGGATATTGCCGATCTGCCCGTTCCTGCCCCAAATAATCGACTGCCTGCTGGTAATGGCAATCGACCAGAAACCAGAAGGGCTGCACCACTGCCACAGCACCCAGTTTTGCAAAGCGCGGAATATCATCGTGATTGACGAATTGTAAATGGGTGATGATATGCCGCCGGTCGCCGGCACCGTTTTGCTGGCGGGCATAATCAAATCCATCCAATGTGACCCGCGTGGCAGCATCGCCGATGGAATGCACGTGAATCTGAAAACCGGCTTTCTCTAAAGCCGCACACATCAGGTTGAATTTTTGTGGGTCCCAAACCGGTTCGCCTCTAAAGCCGGGTTTATGCAGGTAAGGCTGTTCCATATAAGCAGTACTGCCTTCCACCACACCATCCATGAATATCTTGGCTGCCGCAGCTTCGAATAAACATCTCTTTTCCTGCTGGCTCGTCTGAACCAGCTTATCCACGAAAACCGGGTCGGCGTCTGCATCGACATTCAATGCGCCGCGCACACGCAAGGTCATTTCGCCAGATTCCTCGAAGGTGCGCAAGGCTTTCAATTGAGCCGAGTCAATGCTGATGCCGGGGATGTGCACGGCTGTAATACCGTAAGAATGCGCCATATTCTGAAAATGTTTCAATCCTAGAATGAGCTGTTCTTCTGTATAAGGGGGGATGACCTTCTCGACTAAATCAGCCGCGCTCTCCCGCAGCGTCCCATTTGGGTTTCCCTGGGCATCTTTTTCGATAATACCGTTCACCGGGTTGGGGGTTTCCCTGGTGATGTCTGCCATTTCTAGGGCTTTGGAATTCACCCACACGCTGTGATAATCCTCCGAAGCCAGCACCACCGGGATATCCGGTGCAATTTCATCTAAAATCTCTTTCGAAGGTCCTTGCGGTGGAAAGAGTGGATTCATCCACCCGCCTCCCAATATGTTTTTAGCCTCTGGGTGAGCTGCCCTGAAAGCAAGGATGGCTTGCTTGTATTTATCCACAGAATCCAGGCTGTGCAGCTTCACTTCGAATAATTCGAAAGTGCCATCCAAGGCGTGGTTATGCGAATCGATGAAACCGGGCAATACCAGCCTGCCCTGCAGGTCGATGCGGCGGGTTTGCTTGCCAATGAATTGGTCAGCGCCGTTTTCGTCGCCAATGTAGACGATCTTGTCATCTCTAATCGCCATGACGGAAGCGACGGTGCGGTTTTTATCGACGGTGTAGATGATGCCGTTGGTGAGGATGAGATTGTAGGGAGAAAACGAGGGAAGATTCATTGTAAGTCAGGTTAGTTTTTAAAAAGTGAGTAAATAGATGTTTTTTACAAAATTATTATTGAATTTTATGTATAAATATGTTATTATAGATTTGAGATGAATTTCTCAATAAAAAGAAAAGGTTCCTCCTTGCCAAAAGAGCCCCGTAGGCTCTGATAGTCAGGGGCATAAAAATAAGTCCCCGGCGAAAGCTGGACTATCTAGGCAAGGAGGTCATAATTTAAACTCAGTAATATGTTTCATCACCATGAAAAAATATATCCAATTCCGGTGTTCTTAAGAATTTTTTTATTAAATCATAACTTCGGAAGTCATTATATTCCCATTTTCTGTAAATCGCCCAGTTTATATAATCGGTGACTTGCAAGAAAATGTTGGATTGAGATTGAGGGAAGTATATAAAATAACCAGTATTTGGATTTTTATTTTTTATCTCATATTTAATTGCACCAATAAAATCACCACATTTTTTATTTGTTGGCGTACCGTCTAGAATAATACAAAGGTTCGAATATTCATAAGATTTAAAAACAAAATCTAACAAATAACCTAATATTTTTGGATAAAATTTTTCTGATTGCCGAATCGACGGATTAGTTTTATTCTTCCTTACTACAATCGAATGTGCATATATAGATTTCATGTCTTTTATCACATTAAAAAATTCATTTCTGACCA
The DNA here is from genome assembly GCA_012798185.1 of Chloroflexota bacterium. Classification (GTDB taxonomy): domain Bacteria; phylum Chloroflexota; class Anaerolineae; order Anaerolineales; family UBA4823; genus JAAZNS01. Next base: position 4,627 of record JAAZNS010000012.1, read on the forward strand.
CTTGTTTATCCTCAGAGGCATGGAAATATTTCGAGAGGCAATTTTCAAGATAATCAAGGGATAAATCAGGAAATAACTCTTTGGCTAATATTCGATGTCGTAATTTTATAATTTGTTCTGATTTTTCCCAGGGAAAATGTGTAATTAGAGTGGTAATGGTATAAAATTTTGTTCCACTTAAACTAAAATCGAAATTACCTGATTCATCAATAAATAGATATAATGTCCCATTTGTCATAATCTGTAATAAAACCTCTTCAAATTTATGTAGCTTCTTTTACTTACATTACAGATACAACCTTATGACCCAGTTCACCAAAAAATCATCTTTCTTAGTGTGAGAGATACCAACAATATTATCGGTTAGGGCAACTTAAATATCTATGACATAAAACGGTTATTTAAGTTAATTGTAGCAGTATGATACCTCTACATGATTCAATTTTAACAATCATGCAACCCTTGTTATAGGTGAAAACTAATTCGTTGATGTTACAAATAAATCGATAAACCACACGGAAACGATTTGGATTTTCGAATTCAATTTATTGAAAATCGGGTTGGTGTAATCCCGATGCACAACTATATACAATAATTTCTTTGGTTAAATAATAGGACACAAGTTTGACTATTAATCATGATTAATCCCAAAATTGTTAATATAACGATCCATAAAACACCAGGGATGACATGAGCTTTCCAATCTTTGTGAAAATTAGATTTCCGATTTTCTAATTCTTTCTCTAAACCATATGGCAAGTCGCTTTCATAGCCATAAAACCAATATTCACTCTTATGTTTAATTAACATAATTCCAAAGTATATGCGATAAAATCCAAAACCACTAAGACTCAAAAAAAAATCCCAAGAAGGACAATAATAATCCCCCAACAATCATCGGGAAAACTATTATTTTTTCCTAGGATGATGAAGATAATCGAAAAATATATTGCTGGCAAAACATCAATTAATAAAAATGAACATACAAAACGTAACCAAGATTTTTCTAAGTCTCTTGTAACTTTATGAGGATTACCATTAAATAGGAGTTTTTTTATTTGTATGCAGATAAAACCGTACATTCGTGGAGTATCAAACGGCTGAAATACTCGAAACATGGGTATAACCACTGGAAAATATAAAGCATAAAAAATTGTGAAAATTGTTTGGGGAATTGTCATATTATTCATCGCAAATTCCTCTAAAAAATGGATAATATCGAAAGGTGCATTAGTAGATCGTGTCCTTCGAAATGTAAAGCTCCGTCTTCATATCGGTTCAAGGTAGTAATGACAACGCCGAAAAATTCCCTCAATTCCAATATATAAAGTACTAATTCCTTGCGTGACTTTTAATATCCCGAGTCTGAACCATGCCTTATCATCGGTGATATTCACGATATGTCACATTTTGAGAATCATAATCCGCCCTGCGTGCCGATATCAAGAATTTGATAACTGACCACCGATAACCTACGGCTCAGAGCTTACAGCTTACAGCTTTCTAAACCCCGGATGTCTCTGCGCTGCCAGGTTCACCATCAGGCTGCCCAATTGGGGATAGGAAATGCCGGCAAATTCCGCTGCCAGTGCTGTGCTGGTATCGGGGCTGAAATCAGCATTATGGTTGATATCCAGCACATAGAATGTATCGTCGCGCAGGCGAATATCCAGGCGGGCGTAATCCCGGCATTCGGTCACCCGGTATGCAGCCAGAGATTCAGCCTCCAATACTGCGAGTTGTTCAGGCGATAAAGGCGCCGGCAGCTTTAATTCGATTAAGTTATACGCCGGTGAGGAAGGTTCGAATTTTGCCTCATATGTACACAAACGATCTTCTGGCTGGGGAAAAGCAGAAAAATCCATTTCTGCTGGCGGCAGCACACGCAGTCTACCATTACCGATTACAGTCACATGGAATTCGCGCCCATCGATGAATTCTTCCACCAGCGCTGGTTGATGGAAAGTATCCAAAATATACTGCACTCGCTGCAATAATTCATCGGTTGACCATACCAGCGAATCACAAGTTATGCCATAACTGCAATGCTCCATTGCTGGTTTAACAATTGCAGGGAAAAGTCCCCAGCCATTAGCTTTCGCTGCATCAAAGATCTCCCAAACAGGGGTAGGGACATGATGATCATTAAGACGTTTCTTCACCCGGCGTTTATCCTGGCTGAACGCCAGGGCTTGTGCATCGGCGCCTGTGTAAACGAACCCCATATTTTCCAATATTTGCGCCACCAGGTAATAGCTGTTAGGTTTTCCCGGCAATCCTTCGCACCAATTAAAAACGATGAACTTATCTGGGTCATATTCTTTCAATAACAGCTCAAGCGCATCGTTATAAACACGCACTTGCTCCACAGGATGTCCCAGGGAGATAAGTCCATCATATAATTTGTCAGCAAGTTGTAGAGAACTTTCGATTGTATCAGGTGACCAGTCGGGATCTACGTCATAGAGTAACAAAATAGGCAAATCGGTACGACAACGTGAAAGATCCATGATCGCCCTTAGTAATAGTGATATTCCCCAATAAAATCATACGTTAGCCAATCCATGGCTTGTCAGGTTCTGTCCTCCTAAATTCCCAATTTACCGCACCCGCTATTTTGATGAGTAAAACGGTGTAAAAATTATACAATAATTTTGTCAGAAATAAAGGGAATTGGTCAAAAAATTATGGGGATATCTCAGTCGCCAAGGGTATGGGAGTTGGGCTAGGTAAAGCATTAGCGCTGCCTTCCAGGCGGTCGCATATCCCTTCGCTGTCGGCAACGATCCCCATCAAAATCGTATCTTGAGGATAAGCTGCCCGTACCTGGTTTAATATAGGGCGAGCCTGCGGACAGTAATTCTGATTTGCACGGCTCAGGAATGCCAGTACTGTGCCATATTCCACATAGTAATATGCCACAGTCAAGTTGCTGAGCGGCAATCCCTCCACTGCCACACTGGCATCTAACAAGCCATCGTCCACCAAATTCTGCGCTGCTTCATTCTCTTCAGCCGTGCAGCCAATAACCGCACATTGCAGCACCGGCATTGCCCCCTCATAATTGCGTGCCCTGATGTAAATGATGCCTAATTGCCCATAGGTATTTGCATTGGTCGGATCGAAGCTCAAACCTTTTTCGGCGTTGACTGCAGCAATAAAAAATTCTCCCTGTTGTGAATAAGTCTTGGCAATTTCAATATAAGGCACAGAATTCTTCACCCCAATCTGAGCATTGATATTTGCCGCGCGTGCAAAATATTCCAGGGCGCGCTCGTATAACTTCAGGCTTAAATAATTCCTGCCTATATAAACGTAAAGGAAGGTAAGATTGGGATTGATCTCTGCAGCTTTAAGGTATTCCTTAATAGCACTGTTATATTGTCCAATAGATTCCAGCACTGTAGCATATACGCGATGGGCATCCATCGAATCGGGTGCCAAAGCCACCGCCTGGGCGGCATACTGTTCTGCCTGGGTCCAGTTTTGTTGGTCGAGAAGAACTTCGGCATAGAATGCCAAACCCAGAGCATTTTCGTGGTCGAGCTGGTAGGCGCGTAGCGCCTCATTCTGCGCTTCGGTGAGAAAAGATTGACGCTGTTCATCAGTTATCAACGAACTGGAAGCATTCCAATCTAAAACAAAGGCGCGGATGGCACGGATAGTGCTGTTATCAGGAGCAAGTTCTACCGCTTTGTTGATCGATTCCAGCGCCTGTTCCAGCCTTTCCTGACGCTCTTTGTCATTACTAAGCAGGCTTGATGAATAAGTTTGAATACGCGCCAAGTTCGCCCAAGCTTGGGCATTATTAGGGTCTACCTGAAGAGCGCGTTGATAGGTATCGATGGCATCATAGCGGGGAGGCGTCGGTGCGGGCGGGTCAGGGTCATCCAGCTTACCAGCCTGAAAATATGCCTCGGCTTCTTCAATATAAGATACTGCCAAACGGGTTGGTGTGGGAGTGGGAAGGTAGGGAGAGATAATTTCGCCGCGCTGAATTCCCAGCAGCACCCATATGCCTACCAAAATTAAAGCCACCCAAAGCATGAGGCGCATGGCGTTCAGGCGTTTCGCCGGGCGGAAGGTGGGTAATCTCCCTACTAATTGCTGGTCTGTCTCTGTTCTCATGGCGTTGGAGTTACTTCTTCAGTAGCGACCGGGGGTTGCGAATTTTGCGTAGCTTCGCCTGCCTCAGGCGTACCGATCGATTCCATGCAGAGTTCCAATCCGGCATTAGCGTTATCGACCGCTAATTGATAATCGGGCACGCCGGTCAATAAAGCTTGAAAAACGGGGATTGCCTCGCCACAGCGGTTGTTCTTTGCCAGAGCAAAGCCCAGGAACCAGTAAAATTGCGCCGAGGAGCCATAATCGAGCGGCATCCCTTGCACAGCTACCCCATCAGCCGTGGTGCCGCCGCGCACAGCTAATTCAAGCTCGGGAACAGCTTTCGCGAATTCCTGGTTGCGGTAATACATCACCCCTAAATTGCCATGCAGCTTCGGGTTTGACGGATCAACGCTAACCGCTTGCTCGGCATGCTGCGCTGCCTTGCCGTATTGACCTTCGTTGGCATATGCCAGGGCTGCTTCAGTGAGAGCTGTCGAATCGTTCGGATTCAAGGCATAGGCGGTGAGCAGTTCCTCTACCGCCAGATCATTTTCACCTTGTAGTTTATAGGCATAGCCAAGACTCAAATGGATATCTGCAATCTTGTCATTGATGGCTATGGCAGCTTTGAATTCATTTATGGCTTCGGGCAGGTTTTCTTCACCCGTGTTTAGCAGCACCAAACCGCGGGCGCGGTGCACTTCGAGCAAATTGGGGTCCAAATCGCGCGCCAGCCGCGATTCTTCAATCGCTTTCTCCAAATCTTCCATATTTCCCTGGTTGATCAGCAGTTCAGCATAATAGGCGTGGGCTAAGGCGCTGTTGGAGTCTAATTCCAGAGCTTTCTTGATTTCTGCTTCACCCGCCAAATAATCGCCGGTAAAGCTCAATGCCCAGCCATAAACAGCATGCGCCAGCGGATTATCGGGATTTTTTAGTAGCGCATTTTGAGCATTGGTAATGGCGTCTTCATATTCGCCTGAAAATACATGGATACGAGCCAGGGATACAAAATTTGCGGGGTTGTTAGGATCGGAAGCAATCGCACTTTTGTAAGACTCTACTGCCTGTGCGAGCTTACCTTGTGCATAATATTGTTCTGCCTCATTAATAAACGATTCGGGGCTGCGGGTGGCTGTGGGCGTAGGAATAAACAAAGGAGGCGTAGCTGGGACTACCACCTGATTAAAATAAAGCGCAATCCCAATCAGGATCAATAAAAGAATGATCCGCCAGGGATTGGTGCGCCTCTTTGGGCGCCGTGCCATACTCCATTTACTGCCACGTAAATACATAATTTCATCGTGTTTGCTCATCCAACCTGGTTGAGCAGTTGCATTTCATCATATCATCCCCGCGGAAGGGGAGTCAAGATAAGTTGAGCAAGGCTTAATGAGATTCTTATCTATTAAATTGGGGATTTTTGGCTGGTTCCCGGCAGCTGGCGCAGTAGCCGAACAGCTGCAGCCAATGACTGTTGATTTGATATCCGCTTTGATTGCTCACCTGATCCATCAACCCTTCGATCATTTCATTTTCGCCGCTGAAAAATGTCACCAAACCGCAATTTTGACAAATTAAGAGATGCTGGTGCCCATCAGCTGCCGCAATAAACGCCTGACAGCCGCTGGGTTGGTGAACACGCTGAACCAACCCCAATTCTTCTAACTTTTCTACCGTGCGGTATACCGTCACTAAACCCATATTTTTATATTGAGAGCGGCAAAGATCGAAGATTTCGAGAGGCGTCAGCGCGCGCTGGCTGCCTGCCAATGTCTCAACAACTGCCCGTCGGGTCATGGTAGCCCGGCAGCCGTTCGCCTCCAGGCAATGCAGCCATTTGTTGGCTTTGGGAGAAATTTGGTTCATAGAATTGCCGTTCCTCTCTTCCACAGCTGGCGTAAAATTTTTCCTATCCATACCAGAATGAAAAATAAGGTGCTGGTAAGCACAATCGCTGCCCCCGATGCTATGCTGAGATAATACGAAAGATATAATCCAATTACTCCAGCCAGAGAAGCCAGTATAGCAGCAAACACCATCATGATCGGCAAACGGCGGGTAAGTAAATAAGCCGTCGCTGCCGGGGTTACCAGCATTGCAACCATTAAGGCAACACCTACGGTTTGCAAAGAAATTACAACTGCCAGAGCAATCAAGATAAAAAGCAGATAATCCAAGGCACGAACTGGCAACCGCAGTGTCATCGCCAATAATGGATCGAAAGAAATCAACAAAAATTCCTTATAAAAGAGTAATATCGTTATAATAATCAAACCGCCAAAAATTCCAATGAGCAGTAAATCGGCATTGGAAACAGCCAAAACATCGCCGAATAAAAAATGTGCCAGGTCGGCAGTGTAATTACGCACGGTAGAGATCAGAGCAATTCCTAAAGCAAACATGCCGGCAAAGACAATGCCAATCGCCGTATCTTCGCGCATTTTGGCAGCGCGGATCAACATCCCAATTCCTATAGAAGAGACAACAGCAGTTCCCAAAGCCCACCAAAAAAGAGGTTCACGCGCTCCCCCGCCTACCAGATATCCCATTGCCACCCCGGGCAGAATGGCATGCGCCAAAGCATCGCCAAAGAAAGCCATACCGCGCAGCACCACATAAGTACCAACCACAGCACACACAACACCCACCAATATAGCGGCAAGCATGCCTCGCTGCATAAAAGCATAACTAAGCGGTTGGATAAAGAAGGTCAAAAGCCCGGTCATCACCGATCTTCCTCACAGTAGGCATCGCCAATCGCCAGTGTCTCACCGCCGCTTTGTACCAAACGCAAATGACCGCCAAATGCATCCATAAGATGTTGGGAAGTAAACACATCAGCAGGGCAGCCAAAGCCGATAATGCGCCGGTTGAGCAGCATCACCTGTTCGAATTTTTCGCTTGCCAGGCGTAAATCATGGGTAGAAGCCAAAACCGTCACCCCGCGTTGGCGCAGCCCGTCCAGAATGCGCAAAATATCTTCTTGAGAGGTGACATCTAACCCGGTGAAAGGTTCATCCATCAGGAGCAGCTCAGCTTCCTGAGCCAGTGCCCGGGCAATGAACATGCGCTGCTGCTGCCCTCCCGATAACTCACTAATCTGCCGCCCGGCAAGATCCTCCAGCCCTACTTCAGCCAGGCATTGCTGGATAAAACGCCAGTCTTTCCTGCCCGGCCAGTGCGCCAGTCCCAGCTTGCCAATGCGCCCCATCATCACCACGTCGGTAACATTTACCGGAAAACGCCAATCCACTTGAGAACGCTGCGGCAGATAAGCAATACAAATATGCCCGCCCGGTGTGTGCCCGCCGATTCTTACCTGCCCGCTGCTATAAGGCAGCACACCGGCAATCACCTTGAACAGGGTGGTTTTTCCAGCACCATTTGGGCCGATTACTGCCATCCGCTGCCCGGCTTCGAGCCGGAAAGTGATATTATCCAACGCAACAATCGAATCATATACTACGGAGAGACTGCTTACATCTAAAATCGGTGTCTCTGGCTGATGCTGTACATGGTGAGGGAAAATGGCATTGGATTGTAATTTTTTCAACATGGCATTTTATTACAATTTAAACCTGGGGCAGCCGTTAATGAAGCCTGTAATGTAATACACACAACGACTAAGACAACAAAATCGGCTTTTTCAACAGTCCTCAGAAAGTGGTGTCGACTCTTGCTATTTTAGCGCATTCACTATCGCTCTAACATTATAGCGCATGAAATCCAGATAACTGCCAGCCGGACCATCGGATTCGCTTAATGAACCAGTGTAAATTGGTACCAGTTGCACGCCGGTATCCTCGGCTATGCGCTGTGCGAGCGAAGGATTGACTGATACACCCACAAAAACCGCCTTTACACCCTGGGTTCGAATGGCGTCTTCCAGAGCAGCCAGCTCTTGCGCAGAAGATTCTGCCAGGGAGGTTACGCTGGGGATAACTGCACCAACCTGTTCGAAGCCATAACGGGCAGCAAAATATCCCAATGATTTATGGTCGGTAACCAGGCGGCGATTGGCTGGCGGCACCTGCTCGACCTGCTGACGCGCCCAGGCATCTAAATCGGTGAGCTGTTTTCGATAAGCTTCAGCATTTTCCTTGTAAATCGAGTTATTAGCAGGGTCTTGTTTTGAAAGCGCCTGTTCGATATTATCCACCCACACCTGCACCAGGTTGGGATCCATCCACACATGCGGATCGCCGCTTTCGTGGGAGTGCTCTTCTTCCCCCTCGTGTGCTTCTTCTCCTTCATCATGATGTTCTTCAACAGATTCCATAAGCGCAATACCCTCTGAAGCATAGATAACCATAGCGTCCCCCGCTGCGCTTTCCAATAAACGGTCGAGGAATTCTTCTAAACCGGCACCGTTAGCGACAATCAAATCCGCTTCAGCCAAACGGGCTGCATCCTGGGGGATGGGTTCAAAGCGGTGCGGGTCAACCCCCGCCGGCAATAAGACCGTGAGCTGTATGGCATCGCCGCCCACTTGACGCACCACATCGCCAACCAGGGTGGTGGTAGCAACCACATTCAGCTTACTGGTGCTGGGGGCTGCAGTGGGTGCTGCCCCAGCACACGCAGAAAGCATAATTAAATGCAGCATGATAACGAAAAGAATTTTATTAAATTTCATATTCAATTCCTTAATGATAATGATTTTCATTATCATTATAACACAATAGATTGGATTTCTTCCCTAGAAATTCTTTCTTAGAGGTTTTAATCGTGATTAGTGAAGTGTTAAATATAATTCTATAATCAAAAACTTTCACATCGTAATAGGATTTATCCAAACCCTATTTGTCGCAGCGCACGTGATGAATTTTGCGAAGCGAAACATCTAACGAATAATCGAATAACTCAGCTATAATATTCATATTAATTTTTCACGGTTTTTATCCAAAATGCAGAAAACAGGTAAAACGATGACATTCACGCGTTATCTTTTATCAGAAAAGCCTGAATATCGCTCTCGTATTGACCAATTGAGCGATGAAGCCTGGCCTGTCTTTTTGTTAAACGGGGATGTACACCACTGGCACCTGCTGTTCGAAACATTCTCTGCATATCAAATCCTGTTTATCGATTCTGCTGGTGTATTAATTGCCGCCGGTCACACTGTTCCCCTTACTTGGGATGGGAGTTTATCCAATTTACCCCAAACCATAGAAGAAATACTCTTGCGAGCTGAACAATCTCACTTACAAAATCAAGAAATCAATACATTAGCGGCTGTGGCAGCCATGGTGAGTTCAGAACATCAGGGGCAAGGCATAAGCAGTCGTTTGATCCAGGAGATGAAAAATCTGGCTCGCCAGCATGCCTTTACGTCTTTGATTGCGCCAGTGCGGCCGACCTGGAAAAGCCGTTATCCCCTTACACCTATGGAACACTATGTAAAGTGGGCACGCACCGACGGCGCTCCTCTGGATCCATGGATCCGCGTCCATTGGCATTTGGGTGCCCAGCCCTTATGTATAGCCCCCAATACGTTGACTGTCAAAGGGAGTGTCGATCAATGGCAAGAATGGACTAAGATGATATTCCCTGAGAGTGGATGGTATTTGGTACCAGGAGCTCTGCAGCCTGTGCAAATCGATTGCGAAAGAAATATTGGCAGATACGAGGATCCAAATTACTGGATGAAACATCCGGTGGGATAAATGATCATCACCATCAACCTGGTCATTCGATTCTTCCTCGAGCTGATCATGCTCGGGGCTATTGGCTATTGGGGCTGGGTAAAAGGAAATGGCATTTTTAAAATTATATTACCGGCAGGATTGTTGTTGATTACCGCTGTAATCTGGTTCACTTTTGCCGTACCTGACGATCCAAGCCGCTCCGGAAATGCCCTCATTCCGATTCCCGGAATCGTGAGATTATTGCTCGAGCTGGGGTTATTCGCAATCGCGACCGCCATATTCTATTCATTGATCGATAAGACAACCGGCATCATTTTTGGATGCGCTGTCATAATCAATTACGGCATTGCTTACGATAGATTACTTTGGATGATTAAAAAGTAATCTCAGGTTAAGCCGTAAATAACGCCATCGATTGTTAGAAGGAAATAGCAGGTAGGCATGGCACAAATCTTGCAACGCATTGATTTTGGAAATACCCGTGAACTATTCGTATGCCTTCACAGTAATCATAGTGACCAATACACCTCGGGTATGTCGTCCTGTGGCCGTGATGGGCGATCATGGCTACAGGATGTACTTTAAGGGGGTTATTATATAAATAAATTTATCATCAATCCAGTACTGAAAATCCTGCTTATTCATTTGGTGGTGAGAGTGGTGAAATAGTAATCTTCCTTATTTTGGGCAAATGCTCGTTTTCAAGGAGTAAAAACTCGCTGAAACCAACCGGGATCCATCTTTATGTCAGTTTTAAATAAAACAACTGCTTCAGATGCTGTGGACTTCTAAAAGCGGTAAAAGAGTCATATGTGCCTTGGCGTCTGAAAGCGGTGATAATTTATATTTTATAAAAGGCTTGATCGAAGCAGGAAAATACAAATCAATCGTCGATCAATGTTTTCCGATGGAGCGGGCTGCTGAGGCGCACCGCTATGCTGAGAGCGGCAGGAAAAAGGGAAATGTGGTCATAACAATAGTGCATGTATAAATTGACAATGCACCTTACCAGAGTTTTTATGAGGAAATCAGGAAAGCGGGAATCCAGGAAATAATTTAGCAGCCAGGTAAAACAAAAACAGACCCTAAAGATTTTTCACATAGATTGATGGGATAGTTCACAAAGCAGTTTTCCAGATGTGGTGATGATTAACAGCGAACCTTTTAGGGTTTCATTATTTTGCGCCATAGAAAATGCAGATGAGTTTCGTCCTGCATTGCTGCTGATAAGGGATCAGAACCCGCAGGTGGGATTGACAAACTTCGAATATGGCAGTATTCTGGAATGGAATTAAAGACGGGTATGGTTGGGAGAAAGGATTACGGCATACCCCAAAACGAACAACCGTAGTATTTTGGAGACGATGAACGATTATAAAATAATATTATTAATAAGTTTGAGAAAATATCCAATCTTTTTTGGCTAACGGTGAAAATTGCAAAAATGCCGTGCAGCTCGATTGGCTGCAAACACCCCTCAGAAAGACAATAGAAATTCTTTTTGTATGAATTTGAGCACCCAGCGCTGGTTTCGACAGGCTCATCCAACGCTTGATTGCTATCAGTGGCAGCTACAGACAGGTAAGTTTCTCGGATGACAATGGTAATACCACAGCAGATCGAAATATCCAATCTCAAGATTTACTACCATTCCCCAAAAAATTGGAAGACTTTTTCACCAAGACCGTTTACAATTAGATACACGTCATTACAGTACGACTGATTCAAACCAAGAATTAAGCGAATGGCTTTATGACAGATTATCCTGTAGATAGTCGAGGCGATAAGGCGGTAATATGTTCAGAGAAATGAGAAGAAACAAACAACGCTTGTCGGAAGGTGAAACCATCGAAATACTTAAAACCTGCACATCGGGGGTGTTAGCCGTAACCGGCGATCACGGCTATCCTTATGCTGTCCCGCTTAGTTATGTCTATAAAGATCATAAGCTGTTTTTTCATTGCGCAAAAGCAGGGCACAAGATCGATGGTATTGCGAATAACGACAAGGTCTCGTTTTGCGTCATTAAAAACGATGATGTAATTGCTAAATCTTTCACCACTTATTATCGCAGCGTGATCGTTTTTGGACGAGCCAGGATTTTAACCGGGGATGACGAGAGACGGCTCGCCCTGGAAAGTCTCATCGAAAAGTATTCTCCCGATTACATGGAGGAAGGACAAAAGGAAATCGAGCGCGATTGGGACAGGGTGTGCCTGGTTGAGATAAACATCGAGCATATGACGGGAAAAGCAGCCATAGAGCTCATAAAAAACCAAGAATAAATATACCTCGCGTTTTTCCTTTTCTGCAGCAATCGCGGATTTCGCATTACCCACGGCAAAGCCATATTTGGTCACAATGGAGACTATTATTATATGGAAATTTTATATATGCTGCCCATCGGCCTCGATTTGATCCTGGGGTTAGCAGCAGCTATATTAGTCATAACAATAATCTTTACTTGGATGAACATCCGCAAACACCGGTAAGTTATCTCGTCGCTTTCTTGCTTGAGTTTTTATGGAAAGTAAGAGACTAATTTGACCATTAAAATACAAGTTTAGCGAGTTCGAAAATACCGGGAAGGAGCTGTTTATCCAACACGACTATAATGGAGCGGATAGCATCAGCCAGCGCTGGTAAGATTTGGCATGTTGGCATTTATCGGCAGGAAAATCCTTCTTGGAGCGATAGTTAAATTTGCATCTGAAAGATTCAAGCACGATATAAAACATTTATCCTAATATTACTAATTATTATCAAACAAAGGTTTTTCGATCGATAATTTGCTTGACAGATTAACCATAAACTTATATAGTTTTAATATTATTTTTCTCTGCGCTGCTGTTCCATATCTTTATATCGATTCAGGTAATTAATAATAATGACATCAGAGCAAACAATTCGTTTAGCCTGTGGCAATGATTATTTAACTGCACACCTTCCAGAGCAAAACCTTTCGGGCGTTTTTTCTCCCAAGCCTGTGCCGCCATGTTCTGACCCGGTTCTAGAAATCAAGCGTGCCCTTGCCCAGCCGCTGGATTGCCCGCCATTATCCCAATTGGTTAAGCCCGCTGATAAGGTCGTGATTCTAATCGATGATCATACCCGCACTACTCCTGCAGATCTGATTTTGCCGCATGTCTTGCAGGAATTGGATAAAATCGGCTGCCGGGAAGAGGATATCACTATTCTTATCACTCATGGCACTCACCGCCTTAGTACAGAAGAAGAAGTGCGCAAAAAAGTGGGAGAGGAGATATTCCACCAATATAAAATCGTGCAGCATCGTTGTGAGGATGAACAAAATCAGGTCTTTCTGGGTATTACCAGCCGCGGCACACCGGTTTGGATTAACCGTTTGGTATATGAAGCCGATAAACGAATTGGCATCGGGCATATTGGTCTCAGCCCTTACGCAGGTTTCTCAGGCGGTCTCAAGTTGATTATCCCGGGAGCGGCTGCCTTGGATACGATTAACTGCAATCACAGCATGGTGCCGTTGGGATTTCGCAAACCTGGCGACACCCGCTTGCCCACCCGCTTGGATATCGACGAAGCTGCCGGGATGATTGGCATGGATTTTATTTTGGATGTGGTCTTGGATGCAAATGACAAGATTATCAAAGCCTTTGCTGGCGCTTCCGCAAAAGTCTACCAGGAGGGGGTTGCGCTTGCCAGAACGGTTTTTGAGGTGGCTTGTCCCTCTATGGTAGATATTGCGATAACATCAGCATATCCTTATGATATTGACTTATATCAAGCGGTGAGAGCGGTTGAATATGCCGACGCGATCGTACGCGAGGGAGGCAGCATTCTTTTGGTGGCTGCTTGCCCGGATGGCTGGGGGGGAGAAGATTTTCGAAAATTAATGTGCGACCGAACTAAAACTCCCCCAGATTTTCTTCGCGATATTGCCCGCAGAAATGGAAAGGTTACCTTTAGCGTGCTGGGGTATGCGCTCTCAAGGATAAAATCCGAAAAGCGCCTGGTTATTCCACCAACGAATATTCCCGCAACTGAACTGGAAGAAGCGGGTTTTTATCTGGTGAACAGTCTCCAGGAGGGGATCGAGGAGTTAATCGAGAAGTATGGCGCTGAATGCCGTATTGCTGTTTTTCCGAGCGGATCGGTTACCGTCCCATGCCTCCTCTAACTCCTTCTGCATTTTGGGGAGGAAAGCTCCGTTATATGTTTCTATTTTTTATTTATATTATCAGGAGAGAAACCGATGGAAGAAAAACCAGAAAAAGTTCGACAAGCAACCAATCGGATTGGCGGCGTCTCAATTGCCTGGGTGACCCTGTATGGCGCGTTGTGCGGTGTTACCGGGCTAGTGCCAATCTTTCCCTATATTGGCGGCGGCGGTTACGTTCCCTTGACAACACCGCTTAGTGCAATAGCTCCGCTCCTCCTTGGTCCTGTCGGGGGTGTTGCAGCGGGAATAGTGGGAGGGCTCATTGGAATGTTTATCGCTCCGGCTGCTTATCCGCTGCAACTGGTGGATGTACTTTTAAATGCAGCACTACCAGCCTTCTTTGTAGCCTTGATGATTAAAGACGAACGTTATTGGAAGTTCACTGTGCCCTTATTTGTTGTTCTTGGTATTGTTGGTTGGCTGGTGCCATTCTATGTACCTGGTGCAGCAGCAGGTTTTGGAAAAGTACCTGAGCCATTGTACTTCATCATGGCAGCACTTTATTGGCTGCCTTCGACCATCATTGCCGTCACCCCGCTTGGCACGCGCTTGATCCCAAAGTGGATAGTTTCGAAGAATCGAACCCAGCGCTATGGCGGCATCTTTTTAGCTGTGCTTGCAGCATTGTTCATTTGGTGGCTTCCCTGGACCCGCCCCTATTGGTACCTCTTCAACTTTTCCGCCGAATTGGGCGTTGCCACCCATTTGGCATATTCATGGTGGGTCCCTACACTTTCTGCGATCACTGCAGTCATTACCATCCCTATTGTAGAAGCCCTCGAACGCAGCGGTTTACCAAAAATCGAGGGCGCTATTTGGTAATACATTTGAATGCCTTTCCTCCCCAAAGGCAAACACACTTTTGTGAGACTGTTGAACATTAACCTTGAAAAATATTGGTAGATATGCGGCGGAGCGGGTTTACCGCACCGCCGCATATCCAATGTTTTTTCTTCGCAAAAATACTTTTGCAACACGCTTTCTTAATCGTCAGGTGACGATCACGCACTTTCCCTATAATTAGTGAACTGTCATCTGTCATCTTTCCTTCGAGCGATTTAAGACATGGATAATCATGGTTTGATCGATCTTCAAAATGTAACCTTTACTTACGAAGGCGATGTGGTTGCCCTGAGCAACCTCAACCTTCATGCCGAGAGAGGCGAGTTCGTAGTCGTTCTTGGTGCAAACGGTGCTGGAAAATCCACCCTGTGTTATCTCATCAGCGGAATAGTTCCCCACATTTATGGCGGGCGGCGGAGGGGAGATGTTCTGGTTGGCGATATTGATCCATGGGATGAACCATTGTATATCACCGCTCAAAAATGTGGATTGCTCATGCAAGACCCAGAGGTGCAGCTCTTTATGCCGACCATCAAAGCTGAATTAGCTTTTGGTCCGGCAAACCTTGGTGTGGAACGGGCTGCTATTTTCCAGCGTACTCAATCCGCCCTGGCTCTTGTGCGAATGAGCGGCTTGGAGAAACGTAATCCCCGTGACCTTTCGGGAGGGCAAAAACAACGCACTGCCCTGGCTTCCGTTTTGACTATGGAACCCAAAATCCTGGTTCTGGATGAACCTACCTCACAGCTGGACCCCCTCGGGCGTTGGGAAGTAGGCGAAGCAATCGAGCAATTGAAGCATCAAGGCGAACTTGCCATCATCATGACCACCCATGAGACCGAGGAGATTCTGCACCTTGCCGACCAGGTTCTCGTGCTGGAAAAAGGAGAAACGGTACTGCAGGGCAAGCCGGCTCAAGTTTTCGCACAAATACAGAAACTCGAACATGCTGGTATTAAAACGCCTGCCATGGTTCGTACCCAGGTTCACCTATTCCCCCGGTCAACAAAAAAACAAAACTCAACTCCTGAGGTAAAAACATCGTTGAGCGTTCCAGAATTGGCGAAAGATATCCAATGCGCATACCATAATGGCAGCATAATGGTCAATCCTTTGTCGGTATCTGAACTGCCACCTGTTTCAGCATCTGCCCCCATCATCGAGACCGTTGACCTCACCATTGAGTTTCCCGGACCTCCGCGTGTGACTGCACTTCAGAAGATATCCACCCGCATCCAGCAAGGTGAATTTGTCGGGATCATCGGGCAGAATGGTTCCGGAAAGAGCACGCTGGTAAAGTGCTTTGTCGGCTTGCTCCGAGCCAAAGAAGGGGACGTGCTGTTCAAAGGGAAAAGCATTAAAAACCTCTCGATAGGTGAGATTGCCCGCCGCATAGGCTTGGTGCTGCAAAACCCCGATTATCAATTGTTTACTTCTTCCTGCCGTGATGAAGTACGTTTTGCATTGAATAACGTGGGTATTCCTTCAAACGAGATCGAGGAATTAGTAGACAAAGCCCTTGATCTGGTCGGGTTAAAATCTGAAGCGGATTTATTTCCCTTTCGATTATCGTTTGGTGATAGGCGTAAACTGGCAGTGGCAGCAACAATTGCTCTTGACCCAGAAGTGCTGATTATGGATGAACCGACGACCGCGCAAGATCACCGTGGGAGATATCAATTAGCCGATTTGGCAAAGCAATTTCATGAAGAAAAAAAGGGAACCGTACTAATGATCACCCACGATGTGGATTTAATCGCCCGCTATGCCCAGAGGCTGATCGTTCTGCATAACGGCAAAGTGTTATTGGATGGTCCCACTCAGGAGGTTTTTATCCAGGTCGATGAACTAAAAAAGAGCTTTGTGGTTCCACCCTTTGCCACCCAATTGGCAATGCAGTTGCAGCCTCTTGGAATACCCCCCTCTATTATGGTTTTGGACGATCTTTTCCGCTGTCTCACTCCTGTACCAAGAATGGAGTAATCGATACGTATGCAACCTGTATTCCGCTACACACAACTTAATACCCCAATTCACCGCCTGCACCCTTTTATTAAATTGATTTATGTCGGGCTGACACTGATCTTGGTCATGTACCCCATTCGTTCAACGGATATGCCCATTCTTCTCATTTGGCTGGGTCTTTCGGCATTTTTATGGATCTTAGCCCGAATCGAAGCGCGGCGGTTTACCACCCTCTTTAAAATCCTGATCGGCACATTTTTATTCCTAATCATCATCCAAGGTTTTACTTACCGCGGCGGGCAAACACCCTTGATCACTTTTGGGCACCTGCGTTTATGGGAAGCTGATCTCGGGGTGCTTACCAAAGAGGGGGTATGGT
>JAAZNS010000139.1 GCA_012798185.1 Chloroflexota bacterium
GAACGTCCCCATGCAGCTAAAGGCGCCAACCCCATAAGCAACAGTAAACCAGCAAACAGGGGTGCTGTGGCTTGTTTGTAATATGGCGGTCCCAGTGTGATTTTTTGTCCTGTAAATAATTCCGACAGTAATGGAAAAATAACTCCCCAAAAACAAACCACCAGAATACTCATAAACAATAAATTATTCAATAAAAATAGGGCTTCCTTAGATAAGAGGGAGTTTATCTTCACTTCCGATTTTAGATTATTCCAGCGGTGTAATAAAAGCGTCACCGAAATTAAAAGGGTTAAGGCAATAAAGCCAAAAAATAGAGGACCAATCGCGCTTTGAGCAAAAGCATGCACTGATGAAAGAACCCCTGATCGGGTTAAAAATGTACCAAAAATAACTAGGTCATATGTGAGGATAATAAGCACCATATTCCATTGCTTTAACATGCCGCGTTTCTCCTGGATCATTACAGAATGAAGAAACGCCGTTCCCGATAACCAGGGCATTAACGCCGAAATCTCCACCGGATCCCACCCCCAATACCCTCCCCATCCTAACACATCATATGCCCACCAGCTGCCAAGAATCAAGCCTAAGGAGAGAAACAGCCAAGCAACGATAGTCCAGCGTCTGGTAAGGCGTATCCAGCGGTCATCTGTGCGGCCAGTAATTAAAGCTGCAATAGCAAATGCAAATGGAATGACAAAAGTTACAAATCCCAGGTATAGCATGGGAGGATGGATAATCATCCCGGGGTGGCGTAATAATGGATTCAAGCCATTCCCATCATCCGGCTGATATAGAGATGCTGTCGAGGATGGAAACATCGTTTTTATGAGAATACCGCCGGGATATTCCCATACCCTAGCAAACGGATTTTCAAAGAAAATGATCAAATATAAGAAAAAGAGCACTGTAACCAATATAACAAGAATAACCCAGGGCAAAAACTCACGATCTCTCTGCCAATTCCGCAAGGCAATGACAGAAGCAGAAACAGCCATCAGCCATGTCCAAAAAACCAGTGAACCGGCTTGCCCTCCCCATAAGGCAGATATTTTCAGGTAGAGAGGCATACTGTTGCTGGTGACCGAAGCAACATAATCCACCTCGTAATTTCCATTAACCAGCAAAATAACCAGACATGCCACCACCAGTGTCATTAATGGCCCAGAAAGCAGCATAGCCAGGCGAGCACTTTCTAACCAGGCTGGCTTTTTCCACCCTATGCCAATAATCACAGCGCAGATGCCATATTGAGATATTAAAAAGGTAATGATTAATAAACCATACCCTACATTTGCCAGCATAAAATTTGCCTCATAAATTAACCATCGACTTGTTGTGGAATTGCTTCTTCATATTTTGTCGGGCATTTCAATAATAATTCATCCGCATAAAAAATGCCATCTTCGCCCAATCTACCGCTCATGATCGCCTGTGCTTCATTTCTTAATAAATCTGGTTTTATCCCTTCGTAAACAATATGCAAAGTCTTCCGGTTGGGATCGGTAACAGCATTATGCAATACAACGGCTAATCCTCCTTGCGCCTCAATTTCTTTGTTATCTCCTGGAACATGCGCCACATCGAAACTGAGTGTTAATGTGTTTGCATCATATTGAATGGTATCACCAATTACAGCGCCTGAAACGCGAATATCCTTGCCGATCATATTAGCCCCTCTGGTTGATAATTCATCCACTGTTAGAAAATATTGGGCGCCAGCCTTCGTGGATGATATGATCAAAAAAGCAATAGCTGCAACAATTAAAGTTCCGGCAATAATGATTTTAATACGATTTGCATTTCCCGACTGATTTTGCAGCAAATTTTCCTGTTCCATTCTTATTTTTCCCTTGGTAACAACTGTAAAAGTGTAAATACTGTCATACTTCTATGGCGACATGAATTATCTGTGTTTTTTTTAAGTAATCATACCAGAGATACAGCAATAAATCATATTAGAATTATCTAATTTCTCCGATTTTATTGGATGTCAATTAGTCCTGTTCGAATAGCAAATTTTACCAACTCGGTACTGGAATGTAAATTGATTTTTCTCATGATTCGTTCGCGATGCCTGGCAACTGTTTTAGGACTGATCCCCAATTTCTCGCCAATTTGCGGATTCGTGCATCCCTCAGCCACTAATTCCAATACCTGTAATTCGCGTTTACTCAACCCTTTTAGCTTATCGTCATCAACGGTCTCACCCTCATTCGTTTTTGAAACATCTATAGATTGAACCAGCAAGCGGCGATAATCTTCCAACAGCCAACGTGCAAGAATAGGCTGTAAGTATACATTGCCTGCTGCAACAGTGCGAATTGCAGCTACCAGTTCTTCTGCTGCAGCTTGTTTGGTTAGATATCCAGTGGCGCCAGCTGCCAACATCTCAAAAAGATAGTGTTTATCCTCGTGAACAGTCAACACCAGCACATGACAGCCCGGTTTGATCGTTTTCAATTTACGAGTGGCTTCTAAACCATCAATATCCGGCATGGTAATATCCATCACTACCACATCGGGATCAGTTTCCATGACCCGTTGAATGGCTTCTTTTCCGCTGCTTGCCTCACCTACAACAACTAGACCCGCCTGAGTCTCCAAATATGATTTTAATCCCGTGCGGACAATATCGTGATCGTCCACCAACAATAATTTAATTTCGTTCATCTAAGCTAAATCTCCTATTCCCCATGTGACTGGTATTTTTAAAAGGTATGATCACTTCAACCAGTGTGCCCTCTCCAATTGCTGAATACACTTTAAATAACCCCCCAACAGATTCTGCTCTCTCTCTCATCCCAATCAGTCCCCAGCATTGATTTCCGAACTGTTTACGATTGGCGTCAAAACCGATACCATAATCACGCACGTGTAATGTGATTTGCTCTGAATTTGTCTTTAACTGTAGAGTTATCCGCTGAGATTGAGCATGTTTTGAAACGTTGGTTAAAGCCTCCTGAGCAATCCTAAATATGACTGTTTCAACTAAGGAATCAAGCCTTTGTATCTGCCCTTCTGTTTCAAATCTCACATCTAATCCATTGCGGCGGCTGTCATCCGAAAGAGATTGTAGTGCCGCAACCAGCCCTAAATCGTCTAACTGAGCTGGTCGAAGGTCATACACCATTCGGTGGATACCTTGAGACATGGATTTACTCAGGTCTTGAAGGTTTTCGAGTATTGCATGCACTTTTTTGTTTTCAGGTATGAGATTTTGTATGGTTGCCAAATTCAAACTAAAAGCGGTAAGAAATTGCGCTGTATCATCATGAAGTTCCCGGGCGATTCTCGACCGTTCTTCCTCCTGTGCTAGAACGATATGACGCAACAATTCCTGACGCATGGCTTCTCTTTCAACCATTTCATTTTCAATTGCTCTTAAAGCTTCAACACGAGCCTGACGAACAGCTTCGAATAAGCGTTGACGCTCCTCCTCCACCAATTGGCTAACACATATCAAACCCAAAGACATTACTATTCCGAGTAGAGTACGAACCAACAGGATGTATAAACCCGAATTATGGTTTTTTATTACGATTGATAAATGATCCAAAGAAAAAATCGGGTTGGAAATAACCAGAAGCTGGCTGATACCGAACAATGCCATACAAACAGCCACAATTTTTAAGAATAAGTCTAATTGACGATTGGATAACGCTACAGTCCCTTGCGATTGCCTCCACAAAGCTGCAGCTGCGACCAATGAGCCTGGAATTCCCAAGCAATAGCGAGTGATTACCATGATATTTTCGATCGTCTTGTCAGGCGAATCCTTTTGCCAAACCACCCATAAAAAAATAAACACTCCATACAATCCCAATAAACCCATCCCAACAAATTTTTCAACCCTCCGGGGGGCTTTTTCGAGCGGGTGCAATGCACGAACTCCAAATATCAGTAAACATGAAAATGATGTAACCAACAGTAAAAAGCGAAACCATATAATGATAAATATAAATTGAAACCCCGCCCAGCTGAGAGAGAACAACCACATTTCCACCCAGTTAAAGAAGCCATTTAAAAAGAAGAACGCAGCAAATGGGATTAACACTCGTGGACCGGCGATTAGCGGATCCCTGCGGATTTCCAACACCATCGCCAGCCCCATACTAAAAAATGCCAGCCCATAGAGAAAATAAAAAAATATAATAGATATGGGGAAATTCCCGCTGCTTATTGCATTCATTATCTGTCAATTGTACGATAATTGGGTAAAAAAACCCAATGGAATTGCATTAATATAAATTTGAGGCTGGCAAAAAAGTCGCAACTTCATGTTGCACGCTGTGTATTTAAAGAAGCAAAGCGAAAAATCTAGTTTTGCAATGAAAAGGCTCTTCGCTTTGCTCTGAGTGATAGACTTCTATAAGGGCAGCCCTGTAGGAGGTATTTTTATAGCCGGTAAGAATTTACGGATTTTTTAATATCATGGGTAAATAAATCATTGGCAGATCTGGCTGCCCGGCTTGGATGAATCTGGAAAGCGAGGGGATGCCATTGACAAACACGGTCACAAAAGCCGGTCCAGCCGGTAGACCTTCCGAGGGTATTGATGTAAAGGATGAATCTGAAAAATAGGCGTTTACATCAGGCTGCAGCCAATTGAACTGGTCGTTATCCTCCCAATGGATTTGCACCAGTGGAACATTGGTGGGTGAATTGTAGTTATGGCCACCCGAGGCTTCTCCCTTTCCATAGCCGCGAAAACCGCTGCCAAATATCTGAAAGCGACCGCCGGGATTCAGCGATGCGGATACGGCGCTGATAACCGGCTGCCAATTATCTTCGAAACCTAATCCCTGGTCAAAAAACTCAGCGTTTGTTATTGCATCGCTGCCGTCATCGCCTCCTGCCACTAATACTTTTCCAGATAATAATAAGGTTGCTGCCGCGTTCACACGCCCGGTATTCATCCAGGTTACCCTAGCCCATTCACCGCCCTGGTCAGTCCCCGTAATGAACACCTCTGCCATGTTTTCATATCCGCCGGAGGTGTCATTTCCTCCAGCAATCAACACAAAACCAGAAGGCAGTAACACCGCTGTATGACCGGAATGTTCAGTGGTCATATTGTCTGCCTGATACCAGCTGTTAGCCCCCTCATCGAACTGCTCAGCCGATTTAATAAAACCTGCGCCGCTGCTGCCGCCTGCAATCAGCACCCGATCGTTTGGCAGCAGGGTGGCAGTATGCCATCTGCGAGCAACTGACATGGATGGCGCAACAATCCAATTTCCCGTATCCGGATCATAAATCTCGACACCTTTTAGGAATCCGGTATAATACCCGCCCGCCACCAACACTTTTCCAGAGGGTAACAATGTTGCCGTATGATCGGAGCGAAATTCATTGGGAATGCCCGTTATCGTCCAAATTCCAGTCTC
Organism: Chloroflexota bacterium; assembly: GCA_012798185.1. Classification (GTDB taxonomy): domain Bacteria; phylum Chloroflexota; class Anaerolineae; order Anaerolineales; family UBA4823; genus JAAZNS01. Next base: position 5,391 of record JAAZNS010000139.1, read on the forward strand.
GGGATCGTAAATTTCTGCGCTTTTCAATACCGCCATTCCGGTCGTCCTGCCGCCCACAACCAGTACTTTTCCCGATTGCAGCAGCGTGGCAGTATGATTGGTGCGCGGAACATTCATGCTGCCGGTAAGCGACCAGCTTTGGGTGGCTGGATCATATAATTCAGCACTGCTTAAGTAATCAGCACCCATCATCCCCCCCGCTACCAGCACTTTTCCAGAAGCCAGCAGTGTGGCGGTATGATTTTGCCGGGCGGTATGCATGCTTCCCGTTAACGTCCACACGCCGCTGGTTGGATCATACTGCTCGGCGCTGATAAGACTGGTACTGCCATCATAACCCCCTGCAGCAAGGCCTTTTCCATCGGGTAATAAAGTAATCTTATGAGACACTCAGGGTGAATTTAAATCGCCCGTTTTCCCCCAGGCATCTTGTGGTCCAACCTACGGGTTATATAATATGGCATATTTGAGGGTTTTCAGAGGTGCTGAAGAGTAGTTATATCCGCCGGTGACCAACACCATTCCGGAGGGCAATAATGTGGTGGTATGGCGATAGAGAGTAATGATCATTGGTCCGGTAGAACACCCTCCCCACTGCACATCATATAATTCTTGCTGGGCATTGGCTGCATCGATACGACCCCCAATTAATAATATTTTTCCCGAAGGCAATAAGGTCATTGTATGAAACCCCCGTATAACCATAAGATCCAAGCCAGACGACCAGGTTCCGTTGGTTGGGTCGTATAGTTCTGTTGATTTGAAATATTCGCTGCCATTTTGTCCGCCTGCAACCAATACCTGCCCGGTAGGCAGCAGGGTGGCAGTGTGATCATAGCGAGCGGTATTCATGGAACCCGTTGCAGCCCAGGTCCCCGTATTTGGATCGTATAATTCGGCGGCCTTAATTGGCGAGTCAAAAAAGCCACCGACAACCAGCACTTTACCCGAGGGAAGCAATGTTGCTGTATGATACAAGCGAGGATCGATCATATCACCGGTGAAAGACCAGGTATTGCTTTGCGGATCATACAATTCTGCTTTTCGCGTAATGCCAGTATGGTCTTGACCACCTGCCACCAAGACTTTTCCCGAAGGAAGCAATGTGGCTGTATGCAATTTATGACTATCATTCGGCGAATCTGCAAGACTCCATGTACCGCTAACCGGATCATATAATTCAGCCGTCCAAAAAGCATCTCCAGAACCTCCCCCAACAACTAAAACTTTACCATTAGGCAGTAAAGTTGTCGTATGACTTTCCCGACCATATTGCATACTCCCGGTATATCTCCATACCCCGGTTGCCGGATCGAACAACTCACAGGTTGCCAATAGTTCGTCATTATCACCCGAACCGCCGGCAACCAATACCTTGCCGGAAGGTAGCAAAGTGGCAGTATGGAACTTGCGGGCAACATTCATATCACTGGTCAACGACCAATCCCCATAACCGGGGGCGAAAAGCTCTGCAGTTTGAGACGCAGTGGTGCCCACCCCGCCAGCGGCTAAAACTTTTCCAACCGGAAGCAGTGTGGCGCTATACTCCGACCTACTGGTGGTCAGACCATTGGTCGGTGTCCAGGTTTGGGTTGCTGGGTCGAACAACTCGCTATAACTCAAAGGAGAAGCATTATTATATCTGCCGCCTACCACCAGCACTTTTCCCGAAGGCAGCAGGACAGCAGTATGGTTGTAACTTGCCTGATACATCGTATTGGTAACCGTTGTCCAATCGTCAGTGAGCGGGTCATACAATTCTGCACTGTTTAAGCCTTCACCAGCATTTTCTCCTCCTGCAACCAATACTTGCCCAGATGACAGCCATGTGGCTGTATGCTGACTCCGGGCAATCGTCATAACACTGACACTCGCCCAGGTACCAGATTGCGGATCATATAATTCTGCACTATTCAATGCACCGCCATTGTTTCGCCCTCCACTAACCAATACGTTACCTGTTGGTAGGAGAGTCGCAGTATGATGATATCTGGCAGTAGTGAGGCTTCCATTTGCTGTCCAATTACCGGTTGATGGATCATACAGCTCTGCACTTTGCAGCGCTACCGAGCCATCCGTCATGCCCCCCACCACCAGCACCTTCCCCGAAGTCAGCAACGTTGCAGTATGATCCGCTCTTGCGTTGCCCATTGCGTTTACAATCGACCAGGTATGGGAATCTGGATTATATAATTCAACACTATTGAGAAAAGATGATCCATAACCACCAGCTGCAAGCACATTTCCATTATCAAGTAATGTGGCAGTGTGCTTTTGCCGGGCAGTGTTGAGATTGCCCGTTATTGCCCAGGTACCAGAAATCGGTTCGTATAATTCAGCGCTGTTAAGGGCAGTACCGTTATAACCGCCTGCTACCAGCACTTCGCCCGAATTCAATAATGAGGCAGTGTGCTCAGAGCGGCTGGTGTTCAAGTTCCCTGTCGCCTCCCAAACTATAGGACTTGCCATAACGGATACAGGTGGTTTAGCATACCATATCCAACTTGCAGTTAATGATAATGCCAGAATGAACCGGGCAGCAATTATCAATTGATTTTTGATGAGCGATTTTTCCCATAAACCAAAGAATAACAACCAGGACAAGCTATGATGTATTTTCATTGCCTTCTCCTTTCGATTTTCGGGTACCCAAACATATAAGATTGTCTAAAAAGTCATTTTTGTCATTGCACGCTGTGTATTTCACAAAGAGAAACATCTCACTTGACGATGTATTGACTCTTTACTTCGCTCAGAGTGACGTTTTACTTTTTGGACAACCCTAAGTTATTTTTTGTTGGCTTCCCATAAGGATGTTACAAAGGACATCCCTATTGTGTTAACCATAAGGTAAATATTCTTTGAGTATTTATGAGTAAAAATGGGTAAACATTTGAAAAAGTTGTGGATGTTCTCACAACTATAAACCTGATTATATCGCTATGACCATAAATGTATTAATAAATTCTATCCCCCATTTGTCCTAAATAATTATTCGACACGCAGCTTCGTTCCACACACACGGCAAAAACGGTCATTGGGTAAAGCGCGTTTTCCACAAGTTTGACAATATACATACCCCTCTTCTCGAGCAATCGAATTCGACGTAACCGCTCGTCGGCGTCTCTTCTGAATTGCTGTTTCTTTCGAGCTATGCCTGCCTTTGCCAGATTGCCAATACCAAAAAGTACCTCCGCAGATCAAGATGATGCCCAATGACCCCAATATCCAGGGTAATACTGACATAAAATTACGTTGAGGAGGAGAAATCGTTGCAATCGGAGAACTTGGTTTAATCTCCAGGAATTCGGCACTTAATTGATCGGTTTCTTTATTGTATTCCATAGTAAGCGTGAACGTTTGACCATACGCCAATGCCCCTACCTGAGAATGATAATAAATTAATCCATCCTGGTCAGTTACCCCTTTCCCTAAAGACGGCGTGATGATCATATCGCTGGCGTCGGCAGGCTGCTGCACTTGAATCGATAAAGAGTCCACCGCATAATCTCCCTGCCAAGAAAATTCGAAATATCTGTGTTTATTGTCTTTAATTAAATCAGGGTTGTAATACTCAACTTGGATTTCTGGCATCGTGGCAGTAAACGATATTTTGCTCCAGGCGCCGTTCACCTCACGTTTAAAAGCGATATCGAATAATCCTCCGCCGGTTTCTTTTACGGCAACAGCATGAGGATCGCCGGCAGTTGAGGGAATACTCAATGTAAGATCTACCGGTAAACTCACATCAGGCGACAGGGTGATCCGATAAATAATCAATACCCCAGGCCGATCGTATTCCGGCAAGATCTCCACTTCCATACTGCTAATCCCCACCTGATTTTGGGCAAAACCCTCATCCGGAAAGGCGCTAATTATTAATATAAGCGATATCAAGAAAAGTATAAAAATCAAAATGCGATTCATGAGTGACTTTGTGGAATTGAATTATTATTCACCTGACTGCTCAAGTGGCTTGAGGAAGTTTCATAATTCGAAATATTCATGATATTTCGCACCCGTAAATATTTCAAATTTGGTGCTTATCCATCAACAGCGGAGCAGTTACAATTTGCCAAATTTTCTTCCCAATTATTCCATCCTTGTATAGAAAAAAATTGATTTGTATCTTACCATGTCTAATTGAGGAATGGAAGGCGAAGATTAACCAATTGCACCCCGTAAAACGCGAGTTAATTCGGTGAATTCCGGCGTATAACGGATCTCTTCATCTCGCGGTCGTGGCAGATTCACTGGAAAATCTAATCGAATACGCCCCGGACGAGGGGTGAGCACTAATACCCGATCAGCCAAAAGTAACGCTTCTGAAATAGAATGGGTCACCATGACAACCGTTTTTCTGCGAGCTTGCCATATTCGTAATAATTCCATTCCCATCCGTTCTCTGGTTAAGGCGTCCAATGCTCCAAAAGGTTCATCCAATAATAATAATTGCGGGTCATGCACAAGCGCCCGGGCTATCGCCACCCTTTGCGCCATCCCTCCTGAAAGATCGCGGGGCAAGGTTTCCTCAAATCCACACAATCCCACCAATTTCACCATTTCACGGGCATAACGCTCGGCATCCGCTGGAGATATATTATCTAATTCCAGGGGAAGCATAATATTTTGTATAACCGTTCTCCACGGCATCAAATTTGCTTTTTGAAATACAAAACCGATATCTCGCCTGGGCTCATCCAATTCGCTGCCCTGATAAATCACTTTGCCTCCAGTGGGTAAAAGCAGCCCTGCAAGAATACGCAGCAAGGTGCTTTTACCGCTGCCGGAGGGTCCCAGTACACATACAAACTCTTGGGGAAATACCGAAAACGAGATCTGGTCTAACGCCTGTAAACCGCCATTTCCGTTGGGAAATACGGCAGATAAATTTTTCACAATTAAAACGGGTTCTTCCTGCATGGGCAAATTGTTATCACAGTTTATTTTGGGATAAATTCATTGGTATACGCTTTAGATAAATCGATTTCACCGGGTATCATTCCAATATCAAGCAAAACCTTCTGCATATTTTCCCAAGCTTGAGCATCCGATACTCCCAATTTTTCGGATTTCCATAAGCTTATCGAAGAAGTCAAGATTTTATACTGAATTTCCTCATCCTGCTGAGCCAGCCCCTCTACATATTTTTTACAGATTTCATAAGCATTGCCAGGGTCCTCGATAACATCCGAAATGCCCCGCAAAATAACTTTTACCATGCTGCGCACCAATTCCGGGTTTTCTGATATGGTCTTTTCATTAGTCAATAATCCATTGGAGGCAAGCTGCACATAATCCATCACCCGGATCATATCCAGTTCATATCCCTTCGCTTCAAGCTGAATAGGTTCGTTATTGATATAGATAACCACAGCCTGATCTTGATCAGTTGCTAATGCTTCTACCTGGTTATAGCCGATGGAATCCATGGAAATATCAGTCTCTTTCAACCCTGCTACACCCATTAATGCGCGCAACCCAATGTAACTTGCGCCAAATGGGCCGGGTAATCCAATTTTCTTACCCTTCAAATCTGCCGGGGTTAGAATGCCAGTGCCTTTTTTCGATGCGACTGCTACCGGGTATTCATGCCACCAATTAAGTACATAAGTTACCGGCAACCCCTGAGAACGGGCGAGCAGTACCTGCTCGCCCGAAGCAAGGGTAAATTGTAAATTTCCAGCTCCTACCAGGGCTACGCCGTCTGTTTCGTAGCTGTAATCAAATTCGAGATCGATCCCTGCATCACGAAAATACCCTTTATCCAGCGCTACATAAAACGGGGCAAATTGAACATTGGGAATATACCCCATCGGTAAACGGACATGAACCATGGATAGAGTAGATGTAGGTGAAACAATCTCAGAAGATGATTTATCGGTACATGATGCGCATAATGTGATACACACAATGGCTAAGCAATATATGATATATTTTTTCATGATTAATGCCTTTCTATTGATGTTCAAGGATGGTGTCTTTGGAACTTTGCTGCCAGGAAAGTAACCGTTTTTCCAAGATTACAACAATGCCATATAGCGACATAGCAATTAAGATCAGGGTAAAAACCGAAACAAAAACCAGTGCTGTATCATATTGACCACGGCCCAGATTAATGAGAAACCCCAATCCTTTATCTGAACCAACAAACTCTCCGACAACAGCACCAATCACAGATAATGTCGCCCCAACACGCAGCCCGCCCAGGAAAACCGGTAAAGCACCCGGAATTTCCAATTTGCTGATGGTTTGCCAGCGGGTCGATTTCAATGAGCGCATTAAATCTTGAAGTTCCTCCGGAACAGAGCGTAATCCTACAACGGTATTTACCAGCACTGGAAAGAATACAGTCAAAGAACAAATCAATATTTTTGAAAATATCCCCGGACCAAACCAAATAATCAATATAGGAGCAATAGCAACAATCGGCACCGATTGACTAGCTACGATGTACGGCGAGATAATTTTTTCAAACGTGTGTGATTTTGCGAGGAAATATCCTAAAATAGTTGCCACACTCACTCCTAATGTCAACCCTAATACGATCTCCTGCAATGTAACCAGGCTGTTCCGCAGCAAACTGCCATCTGTGATTGAAAGAACAAACCGATGCCACACATCCATCGGGGAGGGTAAAATAAAAGATGGAAAATTTCCCAGCCTGCTGATTAACCACCATAAAAACGCCGCAATGGTTAGTGAAATAATCGCCAGAAAAATTGCCGGTCGATAGGAATTCACTGCACGGTTAATCAATATGTTGTTTTGATCGATTTGCTTCATAGAAAATTTCATCACTCCCATATAATAAAAACAGCCTCGAAGAAGTATTCGGGGCTTAGGTGCAGACAAATAAACGGATTTTCAATCAAAACCCCGAAAACCAATTGGCTTCCGGGGTTTAATTGTCTCAGGCTTGCATCAGGCATTCCAACTTGCCAATTTAGCCGCCACGGCACGAAATATCGAACAAGAGGGAATGAACCTGCCCTTCTTCTATCCGGACTATACCGTCGGCTCCGGAATTTCACCGGCTCTGCTTCCATTTTTTACTGGTCGCTAGTGGGCTTTACCACCGATCGGGAATTGATGCCTCAAACGCATCTCACCCTGCCCCGAAGGTTATTCATATTCAATTGTGTTGATTATACTCTTCCCATAATTACTCGTCAACACTTTCATCATGAGAGTGCCGTAAATGAACTCTTCCTAAAAATGGTTAGCGATATTTTATTAATAATAATGTTCAAAACTAACTCGATGTAATAGAAAAAAACAGACATTATGGCAATTCGCGTGGTTTCCACAAAAAAACCAGGTTCCCTTTGGTTTCTTCTGAAATATCCCGCCAGGAGTGTATGGGTAATTCAACCTCAACAATTGAAGCTGTTGGCAAGGTCTTGACCTGCCCAGTAAGAACCTCCAATAATTCCTCTAAACCGGGATTGTGCCCCACAACCAATACACGTTGGGCGTCATCGGGAATACTCTGGAATGCCCTAATAAACGCGCCAGGTCCAGTCGCATAAAGATCAGTACTCACCCGAATATCTCCCTCATAGCCACACTGATCTGCGACCGCCTCTGCAGTCATGCGGGCGCGTTTTGCACTGGAACTGAGAATGAAATCTGGTTTTAATCCTTCTTCTTTTAACAATCGCCCCATGCGAGGCGCTGCTAATTTCCCTCTTTTATTTAATGGCCGTTCATGATCGGTGATATCAGTATCTTTA
>JAAZNS010000140.1 GCA_012798185.1 Chloroflexota bacterium
AGGGCAGACACTGACGCATTGCGGAGAATCGAAATGACCGACGCATTCGACACACGTTGTTGCATCGATAACATAAATCGTGTCGCCTTCAGAAATCGAATTGGTCGGGCATTCGGGTTCGCACGCACCGCAAGAGATGCATTCATCAGTTATTTTCATTGCCATAGTGTTTACTCCTTATAATACTCTCGCTCTCCCTGACATGGAAAAGCATGATCGTCTTTCCTTAGATTGGTTATAGCGTATCACAGCGAGTTCCCACTGTCAATTCGGATATATGTAATGAATTTTCAGGAAATTCATAACCTTTTATCAAACGTGTATTTTTCTCGGGCGTATAAATCGTAATTTGTTAAAGCATCCCCTTTTCTGATAATGATTTCCATAATTCTTTCGATAAGGCTGTTTATAAATACTTGCTTTGAAAAAATATATTTGCCATTCTCTTATGAGCATGTTGAAAAAGTATGTTTACGAAGAAATGGTTTATTACATATCCTCCTATGATTATTCAAAGTAAGTGTTATTTTGATAGTCTCCTCTTTTGATATGATTATCTGTGTTAAAATTAGGTAATTTCTGATATTTATGTTAAATCAATTTATCACTTCTTTGGGGAGAATTTTATGCCATACATTAAAATATTACGATTCTTGGTCATTATTACATTTTTATTATCAGGCTGCAGTAATATTACTCAGCTTTCCACACCGACTGTGTCGGAGCAGGTGTTGCCAAGCCCTGCTGTTGAAAATGAGCCCACTGAAGCTCCTTCTCCGACGGCAGTTATTGAGCAGCCCACCGCAACAAGTGCGGTGAAAACCATGACTGAAATCCTGGAAGAATTAGGTGGGTATCCATGCAGCGATGAAAGCGAATTTACTTGCATCGATATCGAAGTTCCCCTGAATTATTTCGATGAAGAATCAAAAGAAACGATGACCGTCGTTTTTGGTATTCTCCCAGCAACAGTAGAGAGCAAGGGGATGTTTGTAACGGTTATCGGCGGACCGGGAGGATCTGGACTTCAATCTGCAGATTATTACACTTCAGCTTTCGATGAATCGATAATCGATAATTTCGATATCGTATTCTTTGATCAGCGCGGCGTCAGCGCTTCGGGAAATATTCAATGCGCCCAAGCAGCCGCTAATTTCTACCGGGCAGACTGGAGCGCGATTACTCCAGAGGAAGAAGCAAACTTACTGAAGGTAGCGAAGACTTTCAGCGACGACTGTGTTAAGGAAATCGGAGATATCCATTTGCTGCCATATCTGGGTACTGAACAGGCTGTGCGTGATCTGGAAACTTTTCGCCAAACGATCCAGGATCAAGGCAGCGCTACCGCTGAAAAGTTATGGTTATACGGCGAAAGTTACGGCACGCAGTTCGTGCAAACCTATGCTGCGGCTTTTCCTGAACATATTGCTGCGATGATTTTAGATGGCACGGTAGATTTAACTGTCTCTGGGCAAGATTATTACCGTGAACAAGCGCAGGCATTTTACGATACGATGATGAGCACGCTGGAGGCGTGTAACGCCGACGAGATATGCGCAGCAGATATCGGCCGTGATGCTGTTGAAGCCTACAATCAATTGTCCGCGAAGGTGGCAAAAAGCCCTGTGAAATTCAAGTTTCCTCTTCCCTCGGGCGAAACGGTTGAAAGAGAAATGTCATTGGCTGATCTTGAAACAGCGGTAACCGGGTATCTTTACAGTGAAATGCCGCGCACCATTTTATTGCGGGCTTTAGCCGCAGCGACTACCCAAAACGACCTGGCACCCATGGCACGTATGCTTTATGATTCCCTGTACATGGATCCTACCACTTTGGAAGCCATCCCCGATCCTTCTTACTCAGATGCTGTGTATTACGGAGTGGAATGTAATGATTATTACTATCCCGGTGATACTCCAGAGGAAGCCGGAAAAGCTTATATCCAATCAGGTGACGAAATCGATAAAACATTACCGCATTTTTCGTCCTTATACTATGGGGATATCCCCTGTCCGTTCTGGCCTGTACGCACAACCAACCCAGACCGTCCAAAACCATTAATTGCTAAGGGAATTCCAACTCTGGTATTAGGTGCTACCGCCGACCCGGCAACAC
>JAAZNS010000002.1 GCA_012798185.1 Chloroflexota bacterium
ATATCGTTCCTTTGGCCAAAATTGAAGTTTATAATTATCCTGTGGTAGGCATTTTCCCCAGGATTTGGGAAGTCATCCCGGTGCGGCGGGAAGAGTTTGACCGCCGCGCAGTACAGAAGGTGTTGGAGGTGCTGCGGGCAGGAGAAATTGTGTTGGTTGCTCCGGAGGGAACGCGCAGACCGCAGCTATCCTGCGCCAGGGAGGGCGTGGCTTACCTTGGCAGCCGCTGCTCTGTTCCCATTATCCCAGTAGCCATCGAGGGTACGATTGGGTTTCCTGCTCTGCGATTTTTCAGCCGGCGGTGGCGAGAGCCGGGGGCGTATGTGCGTTTTGGAAAACCATTCCGCTACCGGGAAGAATATCAGCGCCCGACTCGTGAGCAATTACGTCTAATGACTGATGAAGCCATGTACTTGCTGGCAGAGATGCTGCCCGAAAACCGGCGGGGTTACTACGCCGATCTTTCCAAGGCAACCCGGCAAACACTTGAATTGATATCGTAGCACAAATCGGTAGAATTATCGGTGTATGACCTAATCACATAAAAATGTCGATCATCATTACCCTGCTTTCTTCACCTGGATATATCAACCTGCCGCAGGATATGTGGGCTAAAACCCTGACCGGCTTAGTGTGGCTGTTTATATTGGGGGTAGAGGCGCGTCTATTGATGGTGCGCTGGAATTCTGCCCGCCGTTGGGGGAAACGTTCATGGGGTTTGTGGATGATCCTGGCGATTGCCGTGCCGCTTACCAGTTTATGCATCGGCGTACGCCTGCCGCAGACGGCTGCCTTGCCGTCGCCGGTAGTGCCCATCAGTGTACAGGGGTCTGCCGTGATGATTTTTTCATTCCTGCCCTGGATGCTGGCAGGGGGGCTTTTTGGCGCTTCATCGGCGGCACTCCTGGCAGGCTTTTCGGGGCTTTTGCTGGCATTTTGGGATACACATTCTCCCTTCACGCCGTTGATTTTCATCCTGCTTGCAATTATGTACAGCGCGGCGATCAACCAGCGCTACCGCACATTTTTCTTTAAAATGCTCCGTCATCCTCTGGTTGCAGCGGTATTACTTTCTTTGATATATGTGGCTGCGATCTTTATTGAAACGGTTTTAACCTCCAGCGGATTTTTAGCCAGCCGGCTGGATTATGCTATCCATCAAATCGGGCAGGTTTTTATCACCTATTCCGGGTGTGCGTTGATCGGCGGTGTATTTGCTGAAATATTTGCCCTCGCCATGCCCCTCTCTTGGGGCAGCCGGGGAGTATTACTGCCATCGCCGGCAGAAAAAAGCATCGAGGGCAGGTTTTTATATTCGATTGCTCCCATTGCTTTCGTGTTGATTTTGGTGCAAATGGCAGTCGCTTGGGTGGTAGCCGAACAGGCTGCCCGGCAAATGCTGCGCCAGCGTTTAGCGAGCACTGCCCAGGTAACAACCGAAAGCCTGCCGTTTTTCCTAGAAACCGGGCAATCGATTATTGCCCAATTGGTGCATAACCTGGCGTCACTTGATTCTGATGGCGTGGAACTTACTGAAACGCTTCGCCAATATTTGCGCACCATCCCTTATTACAATCAGGTGTATGTTTTAGATGCTCAGGGAAAATCGAAGGCGGGTTATCCTGAAAAAGACTATTATAAAAGCCCTCCGCCGGCTGATGAACAGGTGGGAATAAGACGCGCGTTAAACGGCATTCCCTATCAAATGTATCCGCTGCCTCCCTTGCCAGGGCAAACAGCAGCCCAGGTGACCTATATTGCAGCAATTTTCAATGCCTCAAATGAAGTAACAGGTGTATTGATCGGGCGCACAGACTTGGCTACCAATCCCTTTACTCAGCCGGTAATGAACAGCCTGAACAACCTCAGCGAAATCGATGGCTATGGGGTGCTGTTGGATGAATATGGACGCATTCTCTACCACCCCAAGCCAGAACTTTTAATGAGCGTATATAGCGGGCAGATCGGGCAAACAGCGCTGTTTTATGATGAGACGGCTGCCGATGGTACGCCCAGCCTGGTTTATTATCAGCCGGCAGAGGGCAGCCCCTGGTCGGTAGTGTTATCGGTGCCGGCTCGCAATGCCCAGCAAATGGCATTGGATATTGCTGCCCCATTATTGGGGGTCATCTTGTTTCTCTCGCTCATGGCAGGTCTTTTACTGCATCTGGGCACCCGGCAGGTAACCCGTTCGCTATATAACCTGGCTGATGAAGCAGCCAATATATCCCAGGGCGAATTGGATCGTCCAATCCAATTGGGACGCGAGGACGAATTGGGGAGATTGCGCAATGCCTTCGAGCAAATGCGTTTGAGCCTTAAAGCCCGTCTGGGGGAATTGAACCGCCTCCTGCAGGTGAGCCAGGGTGTGGCTTCTAGCCTGGAAATATCGCAGGGCATTCGCCCTGTCTTGGAAGCGGCATTGTCCACCGGCGCCTGCTCGGCGAGGGTAGTTCTGCTGCCCTCGGTAATCCCGGAATTGGAAGGCGATGGAGAAAGCATGCTGAAGTATTCCCTGGGTCCAGCAGGGGAAGCGTATGAGCTGCTGGACGACCAGATACTGGAGATTGTCCGCCAGCAAGACCGTGTTACGCTGACCAATCTCTATCGTCCGCGTTTACTGCAATTCCCGCCCACTTTCATTCCTCCCGCGGCGTTATTGGCGGTAGCGTTACGCCAGGAAAATCATTACTATGGTGCGCTGTGGGTGGCTTTTGATCAGGCGCATAATTTTTCCTGGGAAGAAGTGCACTTTTTCATCACCCTGGCTGGCTATGCAGCATTGGCAGCCTCTAATGCTCGCCTGTTCCTGAGCGCCGAAGTGGGCAAGCAGCGTCTGGAAGCCGTTCTAAATTCCACCCCCGACCCGGTTTTGGTGATCGATCAAAAAGGGCGCCTGCTGTTAGCCAACCCGGCAGCCTGGAAGGCGCTGGGTTATGGTATGGAATGGGAACAAGGACAGCCAATCGAAAGGGTGGTCTCACAAGACGAATTATTACAATTGATCCGTTCTACCACCGAAGAGCCCCGTGCTGCAGAAGTCGCCTTGCCCGATGGGCGAGTTTATTCAGCCACAGTATCCAATGTACTGGCAGAAGGCAGCCCGGTTGGCAGGGTTTGCGTGATGCGTGATGTGTCCCGCTTTAAAGATCTAGATGCGTTAAAATCGGAATTTGTCGCCACAGTCAGCCACGATTTACGTTCGCCGTTGACTTTAATGCGGGGTTATGCCACCATGCTGGAATTGGTAGGACAGTTAAACGAGCAGCAGACAGGGTATGTGCAAAAAATTCTCGGAAGTGTGGAGACCATGTCTCGGCTGGTGAATAACCTGTTGGATTTAGGCAGGATTGAAGCGGGGATAGGGCTACGCCTCGAATTGATTACAATACCTGAAATTGTCGGGAATGTGGTCAGCAGTCTGCAGTTATTGGCGTCTCAGCGCAAGGTGGAAGTTGGCGTGGAAATGGATCAGGCGTCTCTGCCCTTACTGGAAGCCGATCAGGCATTGTTGCAGCAGGCATTGTTCAACCTGGTGGAAAATGCCATCAAATACACTGAAAACGGGGGCAGCGTGCAGGTGAAAGTGCGCGCCGCTGAAAACCGCATGATCTTCGAGGTGACCGACAGCGGTGTGGGAATTTCTCCAGTGGATCAAGCCCATATGTTTGAAAAATTCTATCGGGGGGTGCAAATCGGTTCGCGTCAAGCGCGCGGTTCAGGGCTGGGATTGGCGATCGTAAAATCCATCGTCGACCGGCATACCGGGCAGGTATGGGTGGAAAGCCAGCTTGGTAAAGGCAGCACTTTCTTTATGAGTTTTCCGCTCAGGCAGCCGAAGCAGGAGTAAAACACCCTATCGGCTGGTAGCTTTCTGCTATCAGTATTTAATTACTATTGCATTGTTGCATGATGAGCAATAATGTTTGATATATCCCATCTTGACGAAACCCGCCTTTTACTGATAAAATCACTTCCGCATGCATAAAAACTAATGTCTTTGCGCCGGATGAGCGCTTGAGAAAGATTCTCATGCGCTTGTCTTTATTTGTCTATGCGCGCGGATATCGATTAAAGGTTGGTAGATTACTTCCCCAAAATCTTCTATGCGAACACGCCGTATTTTCTGTGCGACAGTTTTTTGCTGTCTGTCGTTAAGAGAGATGTGTCTCAGAGGGATTTTTGGGATTTAGCGATTTTATTTCAGGAGGCGACTGAGTGGAAACAAAAGGGTTGACAGCATTACGTATCAGCCTGGCTTCGCCAGAGACTATCCGCAGCTGGTCTTACGGAGAGGTACAAAAACCCGAAACGATCAACTATCGCCGGTTGCGCCCGGAAAAAGACGGCTTGTTTTGTGAAGCTATCTTTGGTCCTACACGTGATTGGCAGTGTTATTGTGGTAAATACAAGAATATTCGTTATAAAGGCATTGTTTGTGATAAATGCGGTGTCGAAGTGACCCGCTCATCGGTGCGCCGCGAACGCATGGGGCATATCGAGCTTTCGGCACCGGTTGCCCATGTCTGGTATACCCGCCGTATCCCTTCTTATTTAGGGCTGCTGCTGGATATATCCCGCCGCAATCTGGACCGCGTTTTATATTTTGCACAATATGTGGTCACTTATGTGGACGAAGATGCCCGCCAGAAAGCCCTGAAAAAACTCGAAGAAAAGATCACCGAAACCGAGCGTGAGCAGGCTGCCCGGATCAATGCCCGCATTGCCGAGATCAAAGCCCAACGAGACCGGGAATTATTGGAGCTGAACCAGCGCCGAGATTCGGTTGAACAGCGCTTCGACGATACGGTTGCAGAAAAGCTGGAACCGATCATTCAGGCAGGGCAGCGGATGGAAAGCCAACTGAAAGACAAGATGGGTAAAACAGCCCGTACTGCCATCTGTTTCCCGGATACTGATATTGTGATTGTGGAAGCCGGCGAAACGATCAACAACCAGCATTTTTCCAGCGTTCAAAAGGTGGTCAAGGAACGGTTGGAAGAACTCGAGAATGAATTGAAAGATCAGAAAATGCGCGATCTGGAACATATCCGCATCGATATCGAACGCAAACGCGCTGAAGCTGATCAGGATATGGAAGAGTTACGTTCTCAGCTGGAAGATCAGGCAGTAGAAGCGCGCGATGAAAACTCCCGAATGCGTGATGAATTGCTCGAGCTGCGCCCGTTGACCTTTATGGGTGAAAGCCGTTACCGAGACCTAAAATCGCGCTGGGGGCAGGTCTTTCGCGCTGATATGGGCGCTGAAGCATTTTATGATATTCTTCGCCGCCTGGACCTGGATAAACTTGCTGCTGAATTATGGACTGAAGTCCGCACTTCTCGCAGCAAACAAAAACGGAAGAAAGCCACCAAACGCCTTAAAGTGGTGGAATCATTCCGCAGCTCGGGCAACCGTCCAGAATGGATGATATTGACTGTTTTACCGGTCATCCCCCCCGATTTACGCCCTATGGTGCAGCTGGATGGCGGCCGCTTTGCTACATCCGATTTGAATGACCTGTACCGCCGGGTGATCAACCGCAATAACCGGCTGAAACGGTTGTTGGAATTGGGTGCGCCCGATGTGATCGTGCGTAATGAAAAACGCATGCTGCAAGAAGCAGTGGATTCGCTGATCGATAATTCGCAGCGCGGCAAAGCGCTCTCACGCCGTGGCAGACGCGAGCTAAAATCACTCAGCGATATGCTCAAAGGCAAGAAGGGTAGATTCCGCCGCAACCTGCTGGGAAAACGGGTGGATTACTCTGGGCGTTCGGTTATCGTGGTTGGGCCGAATCTCAAGTTATATCAATGCGGTTTGCCTAAGACCATGGCATTGGAGCTGTACCGTCCTTTTGTTATAGCCCGATTGGTCACCCATAATTATGCTGCAAATGTGAAAGGTGCCAAGCGTTTCATTGAACGCAACCGCCCCGAAGTGTGGGAAGTTTTGGAAGAAGTGATTAAGGAGCGCCCAGTATTATTGAACCGTGCTCCAACCTTGCACCGTCTGGGTATTCAAGCGTTTGAGCCGATATTAATCGAAGGCAGCGCTATCCAATTACATCCCCTGGTAACTACTGCATTCAACGCCGACTTCGACGGCGACCAGATGGCAGTGCATGTGCCGCTTTCCCAAAAAGCTGTGTGGGAAGCCCGCCAGCTTATGCTTTCCTCCCGCAATTTACTCAAACCAGCCGATGGGGAGCCAATCATCAGCCCCTCCAAAGATATGGTTTTGGGCGTATATTACCTGACCAAAACTGATGCCCGCCAGCATATGGGCAGCGGCAGAGTTTTTGCCAGCATGGATGAAGTCGATATCGCTTTTCAACTTCGTCAGATTGATATTCATGCGGAAATTAAATTGTTAACCAATACCTGGTATGACGATAAAAATAACCGTCTTCCGCAAATGGAAGAGCGGCTGATCGATACAACGGTAGGACGGGTACTCTTCAACCGGGTGCTGCCCCCCCAGATGCAGTACGTGAACTGGGTATTGGATAAAGGCGGCTTGAAAGACCTTATGGCTGACCTGTACGAGGTTTGCGGAGAAGAACGGACACCAGAAATTGCCGATGCCATTAAAGATATTGGCTTCACATATGCCACCCGCTCGGGTTATTCACTGGCGGTTTCCGATATCACGGTTCCATCGGATAAAGCGCAGATCATCGATCAGGCGCTGGCTGAACAGGAAGCCGTTCAGAGAGATTTTAAACGCGGTTTGCTCACCGATCGTGAACAAAACGACCGGATTATCGAAATTTGGCAGCGCACCACCAATGTGGTCGGTGATGCTGTGAAACGCAACATGGACCCCGATGGTAACCTGGCAGCGCAGGCAATTTCCGGTGCCACCAAAGGCGGATTTGGACCAATCTCTCAATTGGCTGGCATGCGCGGCTTGATGGCAGATCCCTCGGGACGTATCATCCCGCTTCCAATCCGCTCCAATTTCCGTGAAGGGCTCACATCCTTGGAATACTTCATCTCCACCCATGGCGCCCGTAAAGGTCTGGCAGATACCGCCTTGCGGACGGCAGATGCTGGTTACCTGACCCGCCGTCTGGTTGATGTTGCCCAAGACCTGATCATTAATGATGAGGATTGCGGCACGCATGAAGCCATTGCGATCAATCGCAGTGATGATGTGGCTGGTCAATCGATGAGCGTACGCCTTTATGGCAGACTGGCAGCGCGCCAGGTGGTTGACCCGGAGACGGGTGAAATTCTGGCGGAGCGCGATGATGTTTTAGACCACGAGCGGGTACGCCGGATTGTGGCATCTAAAGTGGAAACCGTTTGGGCTCGCTCGCCTCTGACGTGTGAATTACAGCATGGCATTTGTTCCAAGTGTTATGGGCTCGACCTGGGCAGGGGCAAAATGGTAGAAATCGGGGCAGCGGTTGGCATTGTGGCAGCCCAATCCATCGGCGAGCCGGGCACTCAGTTAACCCTGCGCACTTTCCACACCGGAGGTGTGGCAGCCGGCGGCGATATCACCACTGGTCTTCCCCGTGTGGAAGAATTGTTCGAAGCCCGTAAAACTCCTAAAGGCGAAGCTGTGGTTTCTGAAATCGGCGGAATTGCCAATATCATGCAGTCTGATCGCTATAGTGAATTACGCATCGTGCGGGTCGAACACAGTGAAATGGTTGAAGATGAATACGATGTGCCTGAAGGTTATAAAATAGCGGTGGAAGATGGCGGTGAAGTAAACGCTGGTGATCCAATTGCCTACCTGACTGAAGATGCCATTATTCCATCTCAGCACGCTGGACGCACCCGCTTGGAAAATGGCAAGGTGATTGTGGCACACGAAGAGCGCCAGGAAGAGGTGTATGAAATCCCAACCACAGCTCGCTTGATTGTGAAGAATGGCGATCAGGTGGTGCCGGGGCAGCCGCTTACAGAGGGTTCACTCAACCCGCACATGATCCTCAAAGTACAGGGACGACAGGCATGCCAAATGTACCTGCTCAGTGAGGTGCAAAAGGTCTATCGTTCACAAGGTCAGAACATCAATGATAAGCACTTTGAAGTGATCATCCGCAAGATGATGTCTAAAGTTCAGGTTTTGCGCCCTGGCGATACCACACTCATCCCTGGCGACCTGGTAGATCGTTTGGAAATCAAGCATATCAATGAACGCCTGTTGGAAGAGAATAAGCGCATCGTTAAATCGATGGATGTGCTCCTGGGTATTACCAAGGCTTCGCTTAGCACCGATTCCTGGTTATCGGCTTCTTCCTTCCAGCACACCATCAAAGTGTTGGCGGGTGCAGCCATTGCTGCTAATGGCGATCCCCTTTATGGGCTGAAGGAAAATGTGATCATCGGCAAGCTTATCCCGGCTGGTACAGGTTTTGTGCGCGGGCGTTTTACCGAAGAAGAGCTGCTCAAAGCAGAAGCTGAAGGCGCTGGGCGGTCAGCCATCACCGACATGGTCGATCCTAGCGGCGATTTTGCGTCAATGACGGATTGAATAAAAAAATTTAATATAAGCGCAGGAGCACGATAAATCGTACCCCTGCGCTTTTAATTTCTTATCGTTTACTTGCTTTGGTCAGCGTTTTTCCACCATAAGTATGTGCCTGCCATGCCCACTAACCCTGTTAAAATAACCACCCAATAGCTGGCTGGTTCGAGAGGGGCACCGGTGGTTACCAGGGCTTGCGAATACATTCCGGGAATCGCCCAGGGAAAATATTCTCCCCACCCGGCGATCGCGGCGATATTAGCGAAAATCAAGGTGATGATGGCTGTTCCCATGGGGAGCAGGTAGCCCCGCCCGATGCTGGCTAACAGGGCAAATGGGAAAATAATAAGTATTGTTAAACAGACGGTTATCAACATCACAAAAGCACCCTGCCAAATTGTATCCTCAGTCCCTTGCGGAAGGGTGAATAAAGCTCCCAACAATAAAATCAAAATGAAAATTACGCAAGAAATGATGCTGCACCAAAGAGCAGAAACGATGAATTTCGCCAGGAGGATACTGGCGCGCGGCACTGGAACAGCAAGGATATCAATAATTGTGCCATCGGTAAATTCTCTGCCGAATATCCAGCTGATGATCAGGCAAAAGAAAAAGAAACCCGCCATCGCGATCATCTGTGCGCTTAATGTGAGGTATGAAGGCCAGTCGGTAGCGGTGACCCTCATCAGGTCGGCTTTAGCACTGATTAATCCCAGCTTACGTGAAATTTCCGGGTTGCGGGCAATAAATAGTAAAAAGCCGATGCCCGCAGGGAGAAACAGGGAACCCAAAGTAGTCAATTGTGGTATTCTGGAGCGAGTTGTTTTGCGCAGCTCGATCCAGATCATATTCCATAAGTTATTCATTCTGGCCTCCATTCACCCCAACCAGCCGCAGGAAATATTGTTCTAAATCTTCTTCTTCTCGAATCAATTCGATAGGCGGTATTCCGGCATCAACCAGAAGGCAGGCTATTTCATCTGAGTGCTCGAAGGAGTTGCCATTGTTCAAAGTGAGGGTGTCTTCCCGCAGAATTTCCACCGGGTGGCCGGCAGCAGCCAGCACAGCATGAGCGGTTTCGATATCCCGTATCCGTATCAGTAACTGCCTGCGCCGGTTGCGTTCCAGTTCATCGAAATTCAGTTCCTGAAGTAAGCAGCCATTGTGGATTATGCCAATGCGTTGGGCGAGTTTGGATACCTCTGCCAAGATATGGCTGGACATAAAGACAGTTACCCCCTGTTCCCGGGTAAGTTTCTGCAGCAATTCACGGATTTCGACAATCCCTGCTGGATCTAAACCATTTGCCGGTTCATCTAGCAGCAGCAGCTTGGGGTTGTGAAGCAGTGCCTTGGCGATACCCAGGCGTTGTAAATTACCCTGAGATAGATTGCCAGCACGCCGGTTGGCATAAGGCTCCAGGCGCATTAAGGAAATGGTTTCATGCAGTGCTTTTTGCGGGGTTCCAGGATGCAGCCGCAGGGAAACTTCCAGGTTTTCGATCACAGTTAATTCC
>JAAZNS010000141.1 GCA_012798185.1 Chloroflexota bacterium
CCCCTTTCTGGCATCCAGCATTTCTATTTCTGTCGACGCCAGTGGGCATTGATCCATGTCGAACGCCAATGGCAGGAAAATAGTCTAACGGCTGAAGGGCGGGCACTGCATAAAAATGCGGATGATCCGTTTTTCTCTGAAATGCGCGAGGGCAAGATCATCGCCCGTTCCATGCCGGTTTCCTCTTATGGCTTGGGACTATCAGGGATATGCGACGTAGTCGAATTCATACCTTCTCCTCAAGGAGTGTGTTTACAGCATCACCCAGGTAATTATCTGCCTGTTCCGGTGGAATATAAACGCGGAAAAGAAAAAAGAGATGCCTGCGATCAAGTTCAGTTATGTGCGCAGGCAATCTGCCTGGAAGAAATGCTCTCGGTGGATATCCCTATCGGCTACTTTTTCTATGGTCAAATTCGCCATCGGGTAGAAGTCCTTTTTACTGTTGAATTGCGTGATCTGGTAAAGCATGTTTCACAGGAAATGCACCAGTATTTTGAACGAGGGTATACCCCACAGGTAAAACCATCCAAAGCCTGTCTATCCTGTTCCTTACAGGATATTTGTCTGCCAACGCTTCAGAAAAAAACGATTTCTGCTTCAAAATATATTCGGATGCAAATTGACGGGGATTAGATGAAGAAGTTGTTGAATACACTATACATTACCTCTCCGGATATATATCTTGCTCTGGATGGAGAAACGATCTTAATAAAAAAAGAAGAAGAAGTTTCCACTCGACTTCCTTTGCATAATTTGGAAAATATCGTCTGCTTTGGATATCGGGGCGCTAGTCCGGCATTGATGGGAGCTTGCGCCAAATATAATATCGGTTTGTGTTTTCTCTCTCCCAGTGGATATTTTTTAGCACGAGTGAATGGGAAGGTGAGAGGAAATGTCTTGCTCCGCAAAACCCAATATAGAATTTCAGAAGATGAAACACAAAGCACCCAAATTGCGGCGAACTTCCTGGTAGGAAAAATTTCTAATTGCCGTAAAGTGCTTGACCGTGCAGTTCGAGATCATGCGTTGCTGGTAGATACGAATAAATTATCAGGTACTTCTCAAGCTTTAAAAGAATGTATGCATTCCGTTCTTGAATGTAAATCCATCAATGAGTTGATGGGATTTGAGGGTAGTGCCGCCAAATTATATTTCAGTGTTTTTGATCACTTGATCTTACAACAAAAGGATACATTCCATTTTAATGAGCGGTCGCGCAGACCACCCCTGGATAATATGAATGCTTTGCTTTCATTTCTATATACATTGCTGACTTATGAAGTCGCATCTGCTTTGGAAACCGTGGGGCTGGATCCTTATGTTGGCTTTTTACATCAAGATCGCCCAGGACGTCCTTCTCTTGCCTTAGATCTAATGGAAGAACTGCGTCCGGTTTTTGCGGATCGCCTTGCCCTTTCCATGATTAATCGCAAACAAATTTCTGCTAACGGGTTTATACGGAAAGAAAGCGGTGGTATTCTCATGGATGAAGAGACCAGAAAGAAAGTTATATCAATCTGGCAGGAAAGAAAGCAGGATAATATTACTCACCCATTTCTTGGTGAAAAAATGATGTTTGGTTTGGTGCCATATGTACAAGCACTACTGCTCGCACGATATCTGAGAGGTGACCTTGATGCTTACCCGCCCTTCTTCTGGACATAGGAGAGTGAAACATGATGGTATTGGTTACGTATGATGTAAGCACCATAAGCGAAGCGGGGAAAAAACGCCTCCATAAAGTTGCCAAACAATGTCAGAATTATGGGCAACGTGTGCAAAATTCAGTTTTCGAGTGTATTATCGATCCCGCACAATTGACCAAATTAAAGAATCAATTGGTGAAAATAATTGATTTGGATGAAGACTCACTGCGATTTTATTATCTGGGAAATGAATGGCGAACAAGAGTCGAACACATAGGTGCCAAAAAGGCTATTGATCTAGAAGGGACTTTAATTGTGTAATTGCGAACCTCATGTGCACAGGAATTCAGGTTGAGGTTCGCAGTGTTTTTGAAGCTTTTAATAAGGAAAAGAGAGTCCTTTTTTAAGATGTGCATATAAAATCTTTATGCGTTATGACTATAATAGCCATATATGGCAGTCTAGATAAATTATTGCCATATGTTGCGGTCGCTCCCCATGTGGGAGCGTGGATTGAAATATCCGTGTTATGTCATCAATGACAATATGGATAAGTCGCTCCCCATGTGGGAGCGTGGATTGAAATCCATGTGATTGGTTTGCTCACCTCATAAAGACAAGTCGCTCCCCATGTGGGAGCGTGGATTGAAATTAAAATAGCAATAAAGATA
>JAAZNS010000142.1 GCA_012798185.1 Chloroflexota bacterium
CGATTGCGGCGCTTGTATTCCGGAATGTCCCTATGATGCAATATTCCCGGAAGATGAAGTGCCTTCAGCATATAAAGCCAAAGGCGGTGAGTATATAAGTAAAATTGGTCTGACAGGTCATTATGAGGGCGTCAATCATCATGGGGAAGCGGTGGTGCTTGATTGCGTGCGTCAACTAAGTGCCGGAGAGACCATTGATTTAACCCCTGATATTCAACCCAATTATGATTTTTTCAAGACAGGCCCTGGCTATAATGCTAAGGATTAATATTTCCAAAACAATGAAGTAAAAAAAAGAGGGTGTTGTATGGGCAGGTGATTTTATGCTATCTGCTTGGGCAATACCCTCTTCCGGTAAGAATTATATGCCGGTCTAATTTCTTAGGATCAAACTACCGGCTGCCATATTGACGTTGATAGTCAACATCGGTTCACCGCCGGAAAGGAAATATCCATTTTCTTTACTATTCCAATCACCATGGATATCGACATCGGCTAATCCGCCATCGAAAAATACTCTAGCAGAAGTTCCTTTTGGTACGACAATTTTAACCGAACTCATACCTGAATTGATGGTTACATCGGCGCTGCGCAGAAGCTCACCAGAGAATTCGAGTGTGTAATCGCCAGCGCCGCATTTCATACGCATATTTGAAAAGTTTGCGTTAGCGAGTCCATATAGCGCGACTTCTGAAGCACCTGTCTCATAAATAAAATCGTTCATTTCGGTTTGGTTTGGTTCAGAAAACCGCAAGATTACTTTAGATGCGCCATCTCTGATGGTAAGAGAATTAATCGATAAGCCTCCCAATTCAAAGTCGCCTTCATAAGCACCTGCGTTGATGTTTAAATCCATGGGGGTTACGCCTAACTTAAGATTCCATTTGTTCTTTTGTTTATCCTTGAATTTTGGGATGCCTTCGATTTCTAAATCCCCTGTTTCCAGGGTGATCTTATCGTCTTCGATATGGGTTTCTGGTTTCAGGTCTTTGATGTTATATACAGCTGTGCCAGTTACCAAGGCATTATCAGCCCCAGGTGAAAGGTTCAATTCTCCTAAACCAAAATTAAGGGTTAATTTTATTATTTTCGAAGATGTTTCAGGTTGGCTGATATTGATCTCTTCAGTTACAGGTTTTATGGTGTTGATGTTTGTAACGGGAATATTAATTTGCACACCACAAGCCAAAGTCACAGCTGACAGTAAAATCACTGCAATCAGTGATGAATATTTGTGCATAAAAACCTCCATGAACAAGTTAAGAGAGCGCAATATAAATCTAATGAGCGATATCTATTTCAATATACGCTAAGCGGTAATTTTAGTCGCGCTGTCGGTAATATTTTCCTGGTAACTATTTTTGTAATGATGAATCCATTGTTGGAGTCTTAGTTCGCTAGTAACGAAGTGCAATATTATTGCCAACCAGCCGGCGGGAAAACAAGCCGATTAGAGTATAATTTTGACCACATATAAAATTTCTTATCCACCATTTGATGATCGATTCTTTTTTTTTCATTTTATGAAGAATCAAAAGGGGAATATGTGATTAGTGGAAAAGAAATTAAAATTCCCGTTATATAGGGTGTTTTGATTACAGGCTGGAGAATTGTAATCATGAATGGTGTAATCGAAAAGCTGTAAGATTACCAAAGTAATGTATTTTATTTATGTTCCCAATATCTTTACTCAGCCGCCTTTTGGGGTTTGTTTATTTGGAGTAAAATCATTGTTACATCTAACGGAGGTTATTTCATGGAATCAAAATTTGTTCAATTAAGAAAATATTTAGCAGAAGCGATGGATTTATTATATGTCTATGAATTACTCAGTTGGGATCAGCAAACCAATATGCCGCCTGAAGCAGCCGAAACGCGCGGTCAATTATCGGGTACTGTGGAGCGTTTATACCATTTACGGGTTTCTTCTCCCGAATTAGGTCAGTTATTGGAAGATTTGAAATCGGAAGTAGAGAATCTTGATCCAGATTCAGATGATGCCCGTTTATATAAAGTTACTTTACGGGAATATGAACGGCGTACTAAAGTTCCTCCAGAATTTGTGACTGAATTGGCAGAAACGATTGGTGTTGCATATTCAGCTTGGGAACGCGCAAAAAGCGAAAATAATTTTCCGCATTTTCAACCTTACCTGGAGAAAATTGTCTCATTGCAGCGCAATTTTGCGAATTTTTTTGTTCCTTATGACCATATTTATGATCCGCTGCTGGCAATCTACGAACCAGGAATAAAAACTTTGGAAGTAAAAGAAATATTCAATGCATTACGTCCTCAACAAGTTGAATTGATTCGTCAGATTGACTCTATGCCTCAGGTGGATGATAAGCCGCTGCATCAATATTTCGATCCGCAAAAACAATGGGAATTTGGCGTAGAAGTAATCACCAAATTTGGATATGACTGGAAAAGCGGACGGCAAGATCAGGCGCCGCATCCGTTTACAGTGGGGCTCGGTCATGGCGATGTAAGGATTACAACCCGAATCATTCCGGATTATATCGGTTCTGCATTATTCAGCACCATGCACGAATGCGGTCATGCCCTTTACGATATGGGAATCGATTTATCCCTGGAAAGGACGCTATTAGCCGGAGTAAAATCGCTGGCTGTACACGAATCTCAATCGCGGATGTGGGAAAACCTGGTGGGCAGATCGCTGCCATTCTGGCAGTACTTTTATCCGCGATTACAAAAGACATTTCCGGGGAAATTAGACGATGTATCGTTGGATGCATTTTATAAAGGGATAAATAAAGTAGAACCATCGCTCATCCGTGTGGAAGCCGATGAAGCGACCTATAATCTACACATTATGCTGCGAATGGAATTGGAAATTGCCTTGATTGAAGGAAGCCTGGAAGTTAAAGACCTGCCTGAAGCGTGGAATTTACGGATGAAAGAATATTTAGGGTTAAAACCAGAGAATGATAAAGAGGGTGTATTGCAGGATGTTCACTGGGCTCATGGATATTTTGGGTATTTTTCTACATATGCTTTAGGAAATTTGATCTCACTCCAGCTGTGGGAATGCATCAATAAAGATATTCCTGATCTTGATGACCAATTCAAACGGGGAGAATTCGGCGCCCTCCTGGCATGGCTGCGCGAGAAAGTGCACCGGCATGGAGCAAAATTCGATGCGCAGGAACTGGTGCAAAGGATAACAGGTTCCAAGATTGATTCGGCGCCTTATATGCGATATCTTAGGAATAAATACCAGGATATTTATGGGTTTTAAAACCGATTATCAGAATCCGGGATTGCTGTAACGAATATATATTGAATGCTCTATTGGAGGTGAAATTTGGCAAAGATATTGTTTATCGATGATGATCCTTTCACCTTAGAAACCCTTATGAAAGCGGTAGGAGTTTTTGGACATCAGGCGTTATTAGCAGCAACCGGAAAAGAAGGTCTGCAAACTGCACTTTCGCAAAATCCGGATATTATCTTTACCGATATGCGCTTACCAGATATGGATGGAATAGAAATCATAGCCAATTTAAAGGGGGAACCGGCAACCGCTGATATTCCGGTGATGATTTTATCTGCCAGCCCGGTAATGGATACAGTTGAAAATGCAAAATTTGCAGGCGCTCAAATGTACCTTGAAAAACCTCTCCGTTTACAAACGCTACAAGAGATCATTCAAAAATATGCAGCGGAGTAATTATCGATGTGGCTTTTGAGTAGAAACAAAGGAAAACGACATCGGAACAATATCTTTGGGGCTGCACCGCAGCCCCAATTACGTAATCCTTCTCGGATATATATAACCATTTTATCTGTTATATTGGGATTTTTTTCCCTAAATGGTTGTAATGCTCCATTGCACCCCAGGCTGCCTACCCCGATGCCTACTGAATTTCTTCCTACGGCAGTGGCATTAACCATGGAGGCGGGAAAAACTCTCTTTCCACCGTTAACTATTGATTTACCAACGAATACACCTCAAATAAATCAGGATTTTCCAATTCCAACACAAGCAATAATAGAGGAGCAATCTATACCAACGCCTTCTTTCCTGCCGCCGCTTTCAACGCCAACAGCGGACTCGCAGCTTCTTCCGGAGGTATCTGGGGAGCCATTAGTTGTCCCCCAAGCCGAGATTGAAATTCGTACTCCCGGTCATCTTTCGCGGGTCGCTTCACCCATACCGGTATATGCCATACTCAAACCTGGCGTACTGCAACGGGCGAGAGTCGATTTGATCGGTGAAGATAAACGTGTCTTAGCGCGCCAGATTGTTTCTCTTCCTTATGTCAACCGTTTCGGTGAAGCCATCCTTTCAATTAAATTAAATTTTGAAATACCCGGTGCTGCTGAAGCAGCGCGTTTGTCCATCAGCGTGGAAGACGAATACGGCAGAATGACTGCCTTGAATTCAATCCCGCTAATTTTATTATCTGTTGGCGAGTCGGACCTTATCCCTTATTTGGATTTACGCCAACCGATTTTCATCCAGCAGCCAGCGCCAAGAACATTGGTTCAAGGGAATACCGTTGTGGTCAGCGGCAGGGCTCACCCAGACGGCGATGAATATATTATGATTGAGTTGGTGGATCAAAATGGGAAAGTGGTTGGTAAAAGGGTATGCTCGTTATCAGAGCCTGATACCAGCGGGTATGGCACATTTTTGATCGATGTACCATATACAGTTAGCGAATCCACGCCAGTTTTAATTACTGTTTGGCAGTCGGATGATGGATTTTCAAATATAATACACCTCACCAGTCGAGAAATATTATTAAGTCCATAAAGCAGGATACAATAGGATTTCCCAATCTATTGTAGAAAGAACAAGTGAGTATAAAAAAATCGTAATATTGCAGGAGAAAAAAATGGTTAAGACACTTTTTGTTTCAAAGCGAGCCCCGGCTTTTGCAGATGTTCCAGATGATCAATGGAATAATTGGCGCTGGCAGCTCAGCCATCGCATTAATACGGTGGACGAGTTTGAGAAAGTTTTGCCGTTGACTGATGATGAGCGAAAAGCATTATCAGCATCACATTTATTTCGCGTGGATATTACCCCATATTTTATTTCGCTGATCGATCCCAATGACCCAAATGACCCAATTCGCAAACAGGTTGTCACTACCGCCAGGGAGCTCGTGCCTTTCACTGCTATGATGGAAGATTCATTAGCAGAAGACCGTCATTCTCCTGTTCCAGGGTTGGTGCATCGCTATCCCGACCGGGTTTTGATGTTGGTTACCACCCAATGCGCAACATATTGCCGTTATTGCACCCGATCGCGAATGGTAGGTGATCCATCGGAGACATTTTCCCGTGCCGAATTCGAAATGCAAATCGAATATATCAAGCGCACCCCCCAGGTGAGAGACGTTTTACTTTCCGGTGGTGATCCCCTGGTATTAGCGCCAAAAATTCTAGAAGAGATTCTTAGCCGGCTGAGAGAAATTCCCCATGTTGAGGTATTACGTATTGGCAGCCGTGTTCCAGTTTTTATGCCCATGCGTATTACCGATGAATTGACAGATATGCTGCAAAAATATCATCCGTTATGGATGAATATTCACGTCAATCATTCCAACGAGATTTCCCGCGAGCTGGCTGAAGCATGCGACCGGTTAACCCGTGCCGGCATTCCCTTGGGTAATCAGGCAGTGTTGTTAGCCGGGGTAAATGATAATGTTCATGTCCAGCGGCAATTGGTACAAGATTTGGTGCGCATCAGGGTGCGTCCCTATTATTTATATCAATGTGACTTGGTGGAAGGCGCAGGTCATTTCCGCACACCGGTTGCAAAAGGAATTGAGATCATCGAAGGGTTACGCGGACACACCTCCGGATTTGCCGTTCCGCAATTTATTGTCGATGCACC
>JAAZNS010000143.1 GCA_012798185.1 Chloroflexota bacterium
AGTGCGAATGTTGTGATATACACTGGAGCGGCAGACATACTTATTCAGGCAGGATTAACCACACAAGTTGCCCTGACCCTTCAGCCCACAGGGAGCGGAACCGGAGATGTTTTCATACAGGTCATATGGGGAACACCTCCGAGATGGGTGGATTATTATCTAAACCCCATACTTAGAAAAAGCAGTAATGGCTATGATATGTATGGGGTTTGGCAGCCAAAGATAATCATAGAGAACGGCAGCTTTAAAATGTGGTACACGAATATGGGTGCAAGCGGAGTCGGAGCAGTGGGCTACGCAGTTTCATCCAATGGTTTGGAATGGACAAAACCCGTAATACAACCTGTATTACTTGCTGGGACACCATCAGCATGGGACTCCTATTCGGTCTCTGCGGGACCAGTTATCAAGGTTGACAACATCTACAGGATGTACTACACGGGAAACAGCGGCAACGATTCTAAATCTCATATCGGACTAGCTACTTCACCCGACGGAATTGTTTGGACCAAGTTTGGTTCGCCCGTGTTAATGGCGGGAAACACCTATGATTATCAGATTGCTGCTACTGACATTATAAAGGTTAATAGTCTCTATTATCTCTATTATTCTGCCAAGAATTTTCCTTACTACTATGTCTGTTTGGCAACATCTTCTGACGGAATTAACTGGAATAAACACCCCCAGAACCCAATCCTCACAGCATCGGAAACGTGGGAAGGCTCGGGTGTTTATCATGGCAGTGTTAAGTATTTTAACGGAACATATTATATGACATACCAAAACGTTAAAGACATACTAACTGCTTTTGGAATGGCATATTCAACGGACGGAATAACCTGGAATAAAGATAGCGGAAATCCTTTCTTTACACAAAATAATACGCACAACAACTGGGTTGGGTATATCTGCTATCCGGAACTTGAGGTAGTAGGAAATCAATGGTGGGTTTATTACTCAGGTATGAACACAGCGCAGGAACGTTTCGTTGCGGTTGTGAGAAAGTGATTGTTTTTCCTAGTATTTAAAAACCCCGATTGTTTGGATAAGCAGTTGGGGTTTTTTATTTTTGTATCTTGTTTGAACTTATTTATGAATAAAAATATCAATAGTCCGGATTTTAACGATAATCGTGAATATAATTACTCCGACTGTAAGGAAGAAACGAGGCTGGAATATAGCTTAATAAGCGATCTTATTCCTCAAAACAGCAAAGTAATTGACCTGGGTTGCGGGAATGGTTCTCTTATGAAGATTCTTGAGTTGAAAAATTGCAAAATCACAGGAGTTGAGATATCAGAATCAGGGGTAAGAATATGTCGTTCAAAGGGATTGAACGTAATTCAGGGAAGAATAGACATTCCCCTTGAGTTTGGAGAAAATGAGTTCGATTACTCCGTTTGCAATGTAACAATTCAAATGGTTATGTATCCCGAAATACTTTTAAGGGAGATGAAAAGAATTTCAAAATATCAGATTATTTCTTTCCCGAATTTTGGCTTCTATAAAAACAGATTCGAGTTGTTACTTGCAGGCAGAATGCCGACCTCTATGCTGTTTGGTTATAAATGGTTTTCAACCGGTCACATTCATCAATTGTCTATAAAGGATTTTTACGAATTGCTTGACTCGGTTAAAGGAATTCAAATTAAAGAGATGAAGTTTATTCGTACGAATAATTCCCTAAAGAATTTCGCAATGAATAACTTCCCAAACTCTTTTTTAATACTACCGGTTTTTTTACTTGAAAAATTATAAGATTATGAATCTAATAAAAGAAATTTTATCTCAAAAAG
>JAAZNS010000144.1 GCA_012798185.1 Chloroflexota bacterium
AATACTGGGTTGGCTTTAACCTGGTTAAAGGCATTGGGGCTGCTCGTCTGCGTCTCTTATTGGAAGCTTTTGGAGATATCGAGGCTGCCTGGCAGGCTTCTCCATCGGCTCTCCGTGAAGCGGGAATAAGCGCCAAATTGGTAGAAACAATTTGCCAGGTTCGAAATTCCATCGATCTTTCGAAAGTTTGGGAGCGGTTGGCTGATCAGGATATTCAAGTAATAACCTGGGAAGATAAAACATATCCCCGCCGTCTTCGTGAGATCGATCAACCGCCGCCAGTATTATACGTACGCGGCGAACTTATATTGGAGGATGAATGGGCGGTGGCTGTGGTTGGCACCCGCCGAGTAACAGCTTATGGAAGGCAGGTGGCTGAGCAGGTTGCTTCTACCCTAGCCCAAAGCGGGGTAACCGTGGTCAGCGGTTTGGCACATGGCGTGGATGCTATTGCCCATCAGGCAGCTATCGATGTTGGCGGGCGTACACTAGCAGTGCTTGGTTGTGGAATAGACCGTATCTACCCTCCCGATCATCGCCGCCTCGCTGAGAGGTTGCTGGCGCATGGCGCTTTATTGAGCGATTATGCTCCCGGAACACCGCCCGAAGCAGTTAATTTTCCTCCCCGCAACCGCATTATCTCCGGATTATCGATGGCAGTGGTTGTGATTGAAGCTGGTGACCGCAGCGGAGCGCTCATTACGGCACAATTTGCCGCAAATCAGGGACGTGAAGTTTTTGCCGTACCAGGCAATATCAATGCCCCCCAGAGCGCTGGTGCCAATCGCTTGATCCAACAGGGTGCTCATCCGCTTTTGGATATCCGCGATCTGCTGGATAGTTTGGATTTGGATTTAGTGATCGAACAGAAAAATGCACGGAAAGCATTACCAGCAGATATGTTGGAAGCAAAATTACTAACCCTGCTTGGTCAACAACCAATGCACGTGGATGAGCTTCGAAATCATGCTGAGATACCAATCGAAAAAATAACAGCCGCTTTAACCATAATGGAATTGAAAGGTTTGGTTCGTCAAGTTGGCGGTATGCAATATATAGCAGTTCATGAAACTCCTGGTATATACCGGGTATAAAAAGGGAACGAGAAAATGTTAGAGCATTATTATGCTGTAATTATGGCAGGCGGTGGCGGTACCCGGTTATGGCCGCTCTCTCGGAGGGCACGTCCAAAGCAAATGCTGCGTTTAATCGATCACCGCAGCCTGTTTCAAACCAGCGTCGAACGGTTGGAAGGGGTTTTCCCTCTGGAGCGGATATTTATTGTTACGGTAAAAGAGCAAGCTTTGGAATTAAAGAAGCAATGCCCAAAAATACCGGTCGATAATTTTATAATCGAGCCCAGCCCGCGCGGCACTGCTTCGGTGGTGGGATTGGCAGCTGTTGCACTCAAAAAGCGCGACCCTCAAGCGGTGATGGCGGTATTGACTTCGGATCATTATATCGGCAATGAAGCAGCGTTCCGCCAGTTGTTGGAAGCTGCCCACGACGTTGCTTTGGATGATTATCTGGTTACCATAGGCATTCAGCCCACTTACCCGGCTACTGGATATGGTTACATTCAGCGGGGGGAAGGTATCGGTTTTTATCGGGGGGTAGAGGCATGCCGGGTATTGCGTTTTAAAGAAAAACCCGATGAAATCCATGCAAAGGAAATGCTTTCTGCTGGCGATCACACCTGGAATTCGGGAATGTTTTTCTGGCGCGTGGACACTATCTTGAGGGAATTCAAACAGCAGATGCCTGCCCTGGCATCAACATTAGATGAAATTGCCAGCGTGTGGAATACCCGTAAATATTCTCAAATTATTCAGCAGCTTTGGCAGGGATTAAAACAAGAAACCATCGATTATGGCATTATGGAAGGCGCCAATCATGTTGCGGTTATTCCAGCTTCTGGTTTGGAATGGAGTGATGTGGGGACCTGGGATTCGTTGTTCGATGTGCTGCCTTCTGATAATAACGGGAATATTGTTATGGGGGGCAGGCATCTGGCAATCGATACACGTAAATCGCTGGTCTACGTCAATCAAGAACACCGTCTTATTGTAACTATTGGTGTGGAAGACTTGGTGTTGGTGGATACCGGAGATGTGTTGCTGGTATGCCGTAAAGATCAAGCTCAAAAAGTGCGAAACGTGGTCGATGAGTTGAAAAAAACTAATGGGACGACTTATGTATAGAAAAGAACAATCGGTAAATGAAATGTTATCAAGAATTAACAAACGATTCGTCATTGACGAGGAGGTTAAATTACTGTGGAAGCTTATTGTGTAAAGTGTAAAACCAAGCGGGAAGTAAAAGACCCGCAAGCAATTTTTATGCAAAGCGGCGCTCCAGCGACGCGTGGTGTTTGTCCTGAATGCGGGACGCGTCTGTTTCGCATGGGGCGTACCGAAGCCCATGAGGGGCTCGATCCCAATTTAGCAGTTCATCAAAATAAACCCCGTACGGGTAAATTGGTAATCGTCGAATCACCCGCTAAAGCCCGTACGGTTGGGCGATTTTTGGGAAAGGGATATACAGTTAAAGCATCAGTAGGACATGTCCGCGACCTGCTGCGTTCCCAGCTGTCAGTCGATGTGGAAAATGGCTTTAACCCCAAATACCGGGTGCCCAACGAAAAGCGTCCGGTAGTTAAGGAGCTCAAGGCGCTTGCTGAGAGGGCTGAAGAAATCTATCTGGCGACCGACCCTGACCGGGAAGGCGAAGCAATTGCCTGGCATTTACTGGAGGCAGCGCAGATCAATAAAAAGCTCTCCCGCCGGGTGGTCTTCCATGAAATTACCGAACCAGCCATCAATGAGGCATTTGCTAATCCGCGTGAAATTAATATGGATCTGGTCGACGCTCAGCAAGCACGCCGGGTTCTAGATCGTTTAGTAGGGTATAACCTGAGTCCGCTTCTTTGGCGGAAAGTGCGCAGCCGCCTTTCCGCTGGAAGGGTGCAATCGGTAGCCTTACGTTTGATCGTCGAGCGAGAGCGGGAGATTCAAGCCTTTAATCCAGTTGAGTACTGGTCGATTGCTGCTGAATTCCTGCCAAAAGGGATCAAAGAAACATTTATTGCCAAATTGGTTAAAGTCGATGAAGAAGAACCAATCTTGGGCAATGAAGAAACTGTTAAACCGGTGCTTGCTGATATGGAAGCAGCCAGCTATATCATCAGCAAGATCAAACGCGGCGAACGAAAACGCACACCGGCGGCACCATTTACCACCAGCACCATGCAGCAAGAAGCTTCGCGCCGATTGGGTTATACTGCCCGCCGAACAATGGCTTTAGCGCAGCAATTATATGAGGGCATCGATGTTGGTACAGGCGGCTCGGTGGGTTTGATCACTTATATGCGCACCGATTCGACCAATGTGGCTGAAATGGCACAGGAAGAAGCCCGCCAATACATAATCAGCCGCTTTGGAGATTCGTTCCTGCCTCCCAAACCGCCAATTTATAAAACGAAAGTGCGCGGCGCGCAGGAAGCTCACGAAGCTATCCGCCCTACTTCTGTTATGCGAACGCCCGATTCCATCAAGGAATTCCTAAATCGAGATCAATTCCGTTTATATCAGCTGATCTGGCAGCGATTTTTGGCTTCGCAAATGGCAGCTGGTATCTTCGATACCTTGTCGGTAGAAGTGACTGGAAAAACCACTGCTCACGAGTATCTGCTGCGTGCCTCTGGCTCCACGGTTAAATTCCTGGGCTTTTTGGCAGTTTACGAAGAAGCAAAAGACGAAGATAAGGCTGTAGAAGAAGAGGAGGCGCGCATCCCGGCAGGGATAAGCGAAGGTCTGCCGCAGCAGCTTAAACAGTTGCTTCCCGAACAACACTTTACTCAGCCGCCGCCCCGGTTTACAGAGGCGACCCTAGTGCGCACTCTGGAAGAATACGGCATTGGACGTCCTTCAACTTATGCACCAATCTTATCCACGATCCAGGCGCGTGGTTATGTCATACGGGATAATAAACGCCTGACACCTACGGAAACCGGCATCTTGGTCAACGATATCATCACCGAGCATTTCCCTAATGTGGTGGATACCGGCTTTACTGCTCAAATGGAAGCTGAATTGGATCAAATTGCTGCTGGCGAACAGCCTTGGGTGGGGGTGATCAGTGAATTCTACAAACCATTTGCCGAACAGGTTGCGCTTGCCGAGCAGCGTATTCCGGAAATGAATACTGGGCCGGAACCTATTGGCAGAATGTGCCCTGATTGTGGAAAGGAACTGGTTATTCGTTATGGCAGATATGGTAAATTCATCAGCTGCAGCGGATTCCCCGAATGCCGCCATACCGAAGCATGGCTGGAAAAGATCGGCATTACCTGCCCCAAAGATCAGGGAGAAATCGTCGAACGGAAAACACGCAAGGGCAGAGTATTTTACGGGTGCGCCAATTATCCCGCCTGCGATTTTACCTCCTGGAAACGTCCATTGCCTACGCCTTGTCCACAGTGCGGTGGAATGCTGGTGATTGCTGATAAAAACAATGCCCAATGTATGAATTGTGAGGAGCGGTATTCGCTGGATTCGGTTACAGTGGATGAATCTGTCGAATCGGCATGATTCTTGCAACGATTTATACGATACTTGTTCTGCTGATTGGTTTTAATCAATCAATTGGGACCATTGAACAACTGAATTTGAATGATGATGGAAACCCACTCAATCGGTGTTGTAAAAAATTGGGCTTT
Source organism: Chloroflexota bacterium (assembly GCA_012798185.1). Lineage (GTDB taxonomy): Bacteria > Chloroflexota > Anaerolineae > Anaerolineales > UBA4823 > JAAZNS01. Next base: position 4,718 of record JAAZNS010000144.1, read on the forward strand.
CGTCTAAAATAAATTGACGAATTGAAAATGCCAACGCTTGTCAAGTTTGACAAAAGATATGCAAAAAGTTGGTCATGGGAGAGAGAACTATGGATGCTATCCGTGAGCTACTAAAAAGACCCGTTGTGATCGGTGCCGCTGGATTGGTATTGGGTTTATTGATTGGCTGGTTTGTCATCGGCTGGGGAATCTGGCCGGTACAATGGGTGGATGCAACCCCTGGTCAATTAAGAGCTGACCTAAAGGAAGATTACCTGAGAATGGCAATCGATTCTTATACCGCCCGTCCAGATGCACTCCTGGCAAAATCCCGCTATGAGGCGTTAGGTGAAGATGCTGATGCCCTTTTACAAAGAATTATGGCGGAGCCCGGAACACAAAATCCGGTATTGATCACAGCTTTTAGCGAAGCGGTGAGCGCTTCCATGCTGCCTTCTGCAGAAGTCACGCTTCCAGCTGGTGCTGCCGAAGAGGCCGAAGAAGGTGAGCTAACTACAACTGAAACCACCAAACCAACCTTGGGTTCACGCATCACAAAGATTCTGGTGCCGCTTATGTGCGTTGTATTAGTGGGGGTTATTATCGCCGCGGTTGTGTTTTTGTTCATCCGCAGCCGACGGGGTGGCATTGGCGCCAGTCCTATTGCGGATACTACAACACAACCCGCTATTCATGAAGAAGAATGGACTACAGCACCAAAAAATGCCGAAACACCGATGGTGCAGTTCATGGCATCCTATAAATTAGGCGATGATTTATTCGACGACTCATTCAGCATTGATTCCCCTGCTGGAGAATTCTTGGGGGAGTGCGGGGTGGGTATTTCTGAACCTATTGGAGTGGGCGAACCGAAAAAGGTGACTGCTTTCGAAGCCTGGTTATTCGATAAAAATGATATTCAAACAGTAACTAAAGTGCTGATGAGCGCCCATGCTTTTTCGGATGACGCCACCCGCCAGCGCCTGGCAACCAAGGGAGAACCCATTCTGGCAGAGCCGGGTGTAGAAACGATTTTGGAGACTCAAACTCTGCGCCTGGTAGCCAGGGTGGTGGATATGGGCTATGGCGATGGCGCTATGCCGGCAGAGAGTTTCTTCGACCGCTTTATCCTGGAACTGGCAGTCTGGTCTAAGATATAAGATTCACAATACTATCACCAATCCACAGACGAAAGATAATCAGCTTTCGTCTGTTTTTTTAATAGTCACTCGATTTTTAAAATCTTTACTATGATTTTTCCCCCAGGTGTCTGCGCTTCGACGATTTCTCCGACCTTATGACCAATTAAAGCTTTGCCAATTGGTGATTCGTTCGATATTTTACCATTGCGGGGATCAGCTTCCTGAGCGCCAACCACATGATAAACTTCCGGTGGATAATCTTCCTCCTGGATAGTCACGTGAACACCCACCTGAACTACATCCGTGCAGCCGTTTGTCCCTTCGACGATTACGGCGTTTTTTAACAAGTATTCCAACTGTTGGATACGCCCTTCCAAAAAGCCCTGATCTTCTTTAGCTTTATGGTAATCTGCATTTTCCGATAAATCTCCCTGGGAAACGGCTGCGCGCAGCCGCTCCGCCAATTCCTGACGGGCAGGTCCTTTGAGATGTTGAAGTTCTTCGCGCAGGCGGGCAGCGCCTTCGGCAGTCAGGTATGGTTGGTCAGACATTAAATTTCTCCGATTTTAATAAATATGTTTCAATAGTATTAATTTTCAGGGTTTGGTTGCGGGATCGAATAATTTTTGATATTCATCCACCGCAAAGCGGTCGGTCATTCCGGCGATATAATCGCAGATATTCCGTTCCAAACCGCGTTCTTCGCTCATCTCCTGTACATGCTGAGGGAGCATAGAGGGTTCTTCTTTATAAGCATTGAACAGCCTGGTCACGATTTGTTCCGACTTTACCTGCATTCTTATCACGCGGTGATTACGGTATAGATTGGCGAAAAGGAAATCTTTGAGTTGACGATTGCGCCGCACCATATCTTCGTTGAAATTGACCACGTTATATGATAACCGCTGCAAGTCTTCTACCGATTTAACTTTACTTTCGCGCAGACAGCGGTCGGTCGCCTCGATCAAATCACTGATCTCCATGCCGATAAGCCGGCGGATCATTTGGTGACGGGTCAAATCATCAAGATTTGGTCCGCGCCAATTGACGCTTTCTGCTAATATTTCCCATAGGGTAATACCTTCGAGCATGGACGGTGTAATCATGCCGGAGCGGAGACCGTCATCCAGGTCATGGGCAGTATATGCCAGCTCATCGGCGGCGTTAGCTATTTGTGCCTCCAAATGTCCGCGCAGTTCGGGGTTGTATTCGCGGGCATCGGCAATATCATACTCTGATTCATGCTTAACAATCCCCTCCCTTACTTCCCAGGTAAGATTTAACCCTGGAAATTGGGGGTATCTTTTTTCGAGCTTGGTAACAATACGCAGCGATTGTTTATTATGATCAAAACCGCCGTTATCTCGCATACAGCGCGCCAACGCGATTTCACCGGAATGTCCAAAAGGAGGATGTCCAAGATCATGAGCCAAACAAATAGCTTCGATTAAGTCCACATTTGCCCCCAAGGCGCAGGCGATAGAACGCGCGATTTGAGATACTTCCAGGGTGTGGGTGAGGCGGGTGCGATAGTAATCACCTTCGTAATTAATAAAAACCTGGGTTTTATACTCTAACCGGCGAAATGCGGTTGTATGCAGTATCCGATCACGGTCACGTTGAAAAGAGGTGCGATATTGCGGTTCATTATCGGGGTAAGCCCGACCGCGTGTATTCTTACTGCGGACGCCGTAAGGCGCCAGATTTGCATCTTCGATGGCTTCGAGTTTTTCCCGTGTGTATATCATTTTTTCATCACTCATTAACAAGATAAACAGAAAAACCGGATAATTTTTACCAAATTTTCCTGCGTATCTTAACGATTATAACGTAAAACGCCTTTAGTTTTCCAATGTACTTTAGGTTGGTTTCCCTCGTTGCTAGGTTTTTATACAGGTGCCAATATGTTTTCCCGCTAATGCGTTTAAAATATTCCCTTCTTTTTCACCAGAGAATATCAGAACTTGCAAACCAGGTAATTCTTGGACCAGAGCCAGGCTTTGCTGCACTTTGCTTGCCATTCCGCCGGTTACGTCGGTGGCTTTTGAACCGCTGATGGATTTTGAGATTTCAGTGAAAGATTGGGGGGTAATTTCTGGAATTAATTGGGTACATGAAGGGTAATCAGCCCAAACGCCGGCTTCTATCCCGGCTAAGAGAATACGCCTGGGGTATAAGTTTTTTGCCAGGTAAGTAAATAAATCTTCGGTGGAAAATATCGTCCCGCCGCGCACGGTATCGAATATGACATCTCCAAAAATTACCGGCAGTAAACCAGCCTTTAAAGCTAATTCTATCGGCTTTATATGCCAGGCAGACAACTTGCCATCCTGGGCGGTGACTGCCGCGGATGGCGGCAGGGCGATTGCGGGAAGTTTTGCTTGATTTAATGCTTCCATAACATGGTGGTTCAACATGGCTGCTTCCCGCCATACTTCAGCGAATCCACACCATTGTTCGGCTGTGTACACTCCCTGACGGGTGTTGTATTTTTTCGCTGGAATATGAGCAAAGGAACCGGCGCCGTGTCCCAGCACCAATTGCAAAGTTGGGTTTTGATGACAGGCTTCTGCGATTTCCTGTGCTAATTGTGCCAGCCTATGGGGACGTAACGTGTAAGG